>WQYB01000216.1 GCA_009781475.1 Treponema sp. | reverse complement strand
ATCGGCGTAAACGCTCTTATATTTTGCTGTTGGGCTGGCTTTGAATTGTCAATCTCTTCCACTTGCGCAAATATTGCTGCTTGTGCTTTGGTAACGTTCGGCACATTCATCGGATCAGGGTGATTGTACCATTCGGTCATTCGTTCTGATTTATGCCCTGTAACACTCTGAACCTGTGAAATCGTCAATCCCTGCCGTTGCAATTCGGTATTTAAAAAATGCCGCCAACTGTGAAAAGTCAGCCCTCTTTGTTTTATCTCCGTTTTGCTAATTCCAATTTTCTGCAAGGCATTTTTAAATTCCTTAGCGACATAACTGGAACTGGCAGGCAAAGCTCCTTTTGTAAATGAAAAAACATAACCGCTGCCGTTGTCTTTCATAAGTTTTCGTAAAACTGCAATCATTTCCGGCATGAGCGGAATACTTCTGTTTTCTTTGGTTTTTGTCCAATCTTGATAACCGTAAGAGCCGTACTGCCCGCAGATCAGAATATAATTGTCAAAAACATATTCGCCCCTAAGCCCCATAATTTCGCCGATCCTCATTCCGGTAATCGAAGCCAAAAGATTAGCGGCATAAGCGATTTCCTTATCGCCCCAAACAGAACGATAATTTTTTGGAAAAAGCTTGTGTACTTCATCGAGTTTCAGAATATCAATTTTCTTCTTGTTTCTTTTTAATCGCTCCACATTATCGCACGGATTAAACGGCATAAGTTTCCGTTTAACAGCCTCCGCCAGCATAACGTTAAGCGTTCTGAAAGCGGAATTTGCGTAACTGTTTTTATAATAGCTTGTTATCTCTCCGGTTTTCGGGTCTTTCTTTCCTCTGTCTTTAAAACCCAGAAGCCACTTATTGACCATCTCATCAGTTATCTTATCAAGAGAAACCTTGCCGAAAAACGGCTCAATTTGACAAACAGACAATTGCCTGCTGACAATGACATAACTGTCATCAAAATCTTTTCTGCTTCTTTCGTCTCTGATATAGTCCGAATCAAGCTCCCAAAACCCTTTAGCAAATTCAGAAAAAGTTACTGTTTTAATCCTGTTAGGAATCAAAGCTCCGTTTTTAATAAGCCTGTGGCAGTAGTTGCGAGCCTCAGTAAAATTCAAACATTTGGTAGTCCAAGGACCTTTTCTAATCCCATTCTCATCGTAAGCGTAGTAATACACCACCTTAGCGCCGGACGGCACCGCCCTTTTAAACATCGTGAAATCATTGCGCATTGTAAACCCCTGCATTTTTTGAAAATTGATGTCATAGCTGATTACACCAATTTTCATAAGTTTTCGCATACCAGACCAGCAACGCTAAGTCCATACAGGGTAAGTATTTACAGTTGACCTCATTTCTTAAAATGGGTAAAATGTGCAATGTTCCAAAACTCGGTTAGTTTTCGATCTCGTCTTGCATTTTCATACGAAAATGCAGTTTTAAAGTAGTCTGTTAATAATGTGTCTACATTATTAACAGACATTAAATGCTATCCAACGGACTTTTAATATTCAACACATTGCGTTTGGCGACATGGGTGTAACGTTCGGTGGTGCGAAGGTTTGCATGACCAAGTAAAGTTTGAATGTAGCGAATGTCAGTGCCGCTTTCCAATAGGTGAGTTGCAAAAGTATGGCGCAGATTATGAATCGAAATTCTTTTAAATATTTTGGCATTACGTAAAGCCTTGTCAAAAATATATTGAGCTGAGCGAATCGATAAATTAGAAGTCGCGGGCTGACCTTCAAAAAGCCATTTTTCAATTTCAAAAAAACTGTAATACTCTTCGATAAACCGAGCAGCTTTTTCAGAAAGAAGCGTACTGCGATCTTTTCTGCCCTTGCTCTGCCTGATGTAAATAACTTTACGGGATAAATCGATATGCTCCCTTTTTAATTTAACAACTTCGCTGACACGAAGCCCCGACGAATAAACCAACATCAAAAGCAGACGGTGTTTGGGATTTTTTTCTGCAGCTAGAATTTTATGAACTTCTTCTTTGGATAAAATCATCGGCAAGCGGCCGTCCTGATGGGGACGATGATGCTCATCAATATCATCCTTTTTTAAAACATTTCTAAAGAAAAATTTAATGGCGCTGACGGCAAGGTTTATCGCGGAAGCGGAATATTCGTTATTCTTTTCCATAAGAGCGATAAACTCGGTAACATCATCGCATCGGATTTCTTCAGGAGGTTTTTGCAACGTACGGCAAATCAGGCTATTGTAATACATATACGCTTTTCGGGTACGGGGACTGTATTTTCTGGATCGAAGTTCGATATCAAGTTTGTTCTTCCAATGTTCGGATAATTTTTCCGGAGGCGCAAAAGGAACAGGAAACACAAAAGGAGAGTTTATACGGGCTTGATCGATATTATTCTGATTACCGGCGTTAGGTGTAACTTTTACAGGATATCTGAAAAAATCAAAAACAAATAAAGAACCGGAACTTTCATCAATCTTTATAGATGGAACAGGAAAATTCCAATTGAATTCCATTTTCCCGTCATTATTAAATGTAAACTCCTGACGAGTATTGTT
>WQYB01000215.1 GCA_009781475.1 Treponema sp. | reverse complement strand
TACTCGCAGGCTGATTGATATATGCCCAAATTTTATCCATTATCGTAAAAAGTGATTCCTGAAAATTTCTTCGCGCTGTGTAGGTTATCATTGAATGGTCTAAGCGGTATTCAATGATAACTTCAGCATTGGGTAAATAATCTCGTAAGGCTTCTCTTTTGCCGAGTAATATCAAGGCTGCATAATTGAATTTACCATTTATTATTAATTCTAAATCAGTTAGTACCTGTTTATCCGGCAATGTTTCAAATGCAGCATTTTCTTGTTTTTCTGCATAGCCAGCTTTCATTAGTCTTATTGCTTCGGGGTCTAAATCGTCAAAAGTCAAACCTTCACAAATAGTTGCGGAAAAATCTGGCGCTCGCTCGGAAAGTATACGGAATACTTCACTGTCTGACATTACACGTAAACTATCACCAATGCGCATTAATGGAACACCTTCAAATTTCAGAGTTGAACCTTCTGGTCGAGAAGGAATTTTGAAAGGGTGTGGTGTTAATATGATGTTAATACCCCATCTTTGTTATTTTATCCCAAAACTGTTTCCATCTTCCATCAGTTTCATTAAAACATCTTAATACCAATATTTTTTTAGCTCCATCTTCAGTCCATCTCATCCCCGAATTGCACATTCTTTGCTTAATAATCACTTTGCAAGCAGCCTCTATTACACCTGAACCTATTGGAATATTTTTCGATAAATAGTCAGAATAATTCATTTGTGTTAAATGATTGGTAAAATAAGTTATAGCAGTTTCTATTTGTTCTTTTTTCTCTATGGTTATTTTCTTTTTTATCATTTTTTCCATCTCTTTCAGTAATGTTTTTGCTCCATCTGTTTCATGTTTAAGCACATGACAAGATTGTTTTAACCATTCCGTTCCCTCAAATTTACGCTTAAATGCCGCTTTAGATACTTTTGTCAAATATTCAGTTGCATGATAAAAATCTAAAACTTGCACATCTACGAATTGATTTAAAAAAGTCCAATTATCCGGTGCCCCATCCGCCACCCCAATGTATGTCTTCCCTTGATAGTTCTTTTTAATAGTTTCTATTTCTTTGGTAAATTCGTCGAAAAACGTTTCCTTGCCGTATTCCGGAGCCTGAGCAATATAAGTGGTGTGCAGTCTTTCGCCTGTTTTATCATATAGACTGACACTACCCACCATTGCTTGACGCCAGCCATCCTGGCGCAAAAGCATACATGTACCGTCTAAACTTATTCCTATGGTTGAAACATCCGACGAATAAACGCCGGTAGAGTATTTCCATGGATTATTCAATGCAACATCTCCCACAGCACTGCTTATATCTTGAATGTAAGTGTGAGAGATGAAACGTCCGTGATTTTCTTTCAAGTCCTTTTGAACTTGTCTTGAACCAAACTGTGAGTATTTTTGACTGACCATTTTTGAAAATTTTGGCGTGGAATATACAAGGATACGGGCATCATTATCCAAAGGACAATAAGTGCTACCCCCTTCATTGCTTTGATAGACATGTCTACACAATTCAAATTCGCCAAAAGGACACTGATAAGTTTTTGACTGTTGACCCTTGCTGGTATATTTCTTTTTGCCGACCTTTATGGGAGTACCGTCAGTATCAAAACGTGATAAAGCATATTCGGTTGCAATTAATCCCGCTTGATTTACGCCTTGTTGTATTGCCTCTTCTGTGGACAACATCTCTTCACTTAAAGGGATGGTTACTTGAACAGTAATGCTATTTCTTTCTGTTTTTATTATTTTGCTTTCCATTTTTGAAAAATATTTAAAAAATTTGGCGCAAAGATAATAATAAATTTTAAAATAACATCAAATTAATTCCTCACCCGTTTTTAGAGAGTCTTAAAGACCCATGAGTGAAAACTTTGGATACCCTCTTTATATTCAATTACTGCGGAATAGTTACCCTTTTTACTAATTGCAGAATCTAAGTAAATGGTATAATTAGGATTGTCAACCTCCTCATCTGGTCCCCCTATACCTTCTTCCCATCCGACAGGACGACTGTTGCTTATTTTTTCAAAATCTAAATTATAGATATTTTCCTTACAACCTACTATAAACAGAAACAACATAAAAACTACACTTAACAACTTTAATCTTCTCATTTTAAATAAATTAAAAAATTTGACATAAAAATCATATAAAAATCGGCACAAAAGTATATCATCAAATCGTATACTGTACACTCCAAAAACTCAAATCAAGAAATTAACTCTTTTTTTATTTTGTAATTCACTGATTATTATAAGCGTAAAGCGTTTTTGAAATCAAGAAATTTGTTAATTATTCAAACTCCTATGTATCATTTCACAAAAATATATATGTTTTTATCCAGATACTCAATTTTACTTATGAGATGATTTACATACTGTTGTAAACCATAAGTTATATCCGGCACCTTTCAGGTTATCCACAGGGGGTAATTTTGTAGTGTACGAAGCAAAATTCACACCACTAATAATCACGTGCTTACGAAAAAAAACCGTCAAAGTCGGGAAAAAACAAAAAATATGACTTTCCCTGAATTGAGTGTATATTTAGATAATAGTTTGGAAGATGACTATTTTTGGCAAAGATTGGTTAAACGGGATAAAGCGC
>WQYB01000214.1 GCA_009781475.1 Treponema sp. | reverse complement strand
GCCTGTTTTTTGGTTCCTACAAAAAGCACGGTTTTACCCGCTGCTACGGTTCTTCTTACCGCTTCATAAGCGTCTTTAATTGATTGAATCGTTTTTTGCAGATCGATGATGTGAATGCCGTTCCTTTCTGCGAAGATAAATCTCTTCATTCTGGGATCCCAGCGTTTCACCTGGTGGCCGAAATGTACTCCTGATTCCAGAAGATTTTTCATTGTTACAACAGCCAAATTTTCCTCCTAACATGCGGGCTTTCTGAGATTTGAGAGCCCTACCATCACTATATCTCACGAAGTTAAAAAGAAGATAAGAAACCACAGAGGACACGGAGGAACACGGAGTTTATGTTCGAAAACACAAACTCCTCCGTGAAACTCCGTGTACTCCGTGGTTAAATTCTTAGTTTAAACCCCACGGAAATTCAGCTACCGTACGGGTAGCCGTTATCTTTTAGCATGACATAAAACTCGCGCAGTGGCAAGCCAATTACAGTGCTGGGAGAGCCTTCAATTTGAGTAATAAAGCAGCTTGCAAGCCCCTGTAAACGGTAAGCGCCGGCTACCCCCTGCCATTCATTGGTGTCAAGATACCATTCAATTTCCTGGTCGGTAAGCGGAGCGAAAGTGACAAAGCAGCTTACACTGCGGGTATCCATTTTATTTTTACGTACATTGTAAAAGGCAATAGATGTTACAGCTTTATGTTTTTTGCCTGATAGATCTTTAAGCATATCCGCCGCTTCATCGCGATTTTTAGGTTTTCCAAAGATTTTATTTCTAATTGAAATAACGGTATCGGCTCCGCATATCCATTTGGGCATGCGGGTTTTCATTTCATCCATAACCTTTTTTACTTTTCTTACGGCAAGTTCACGGGTAAAATCCTGCGGATCTGAATGATCACAATGGCTTTCATCGATCTTGGCAGGCATTACGCTAAAGGGAAGACCTAAAAGTTTAAAAAATTCCTGCCGTCTAAGAGATGCAGAAGCCAGGATAATTGGTTCCATGTTGAATTATATCATAAAATATAACATGGCATCAACTCAAGTTTGTGTTTATTATTTCTATGCATTATGTCGATTTTTTCTTTTAAGGCAGCATTTTCACAGATTCCTTCGCGGATATACTTGTCTAAAACATCGTAGGAAAAACCCAGATTTTCTTCGTCGCTTTTACCCGTAAGCCCGTCTTCGGGGATTTTGTCGATAAACTTTGCAGGTAAATCAAGCAATCTGCCTATTTGTTTTACTTCTGTTACAGTCAATCGAGATAACGGGCTAAAATCACTTGCGCTGTCGCCGTATTTAGTAGAGTAACCCACATAATCTTCGCTTAGATTGCAGGTATTGGCGACTCGTCCGTTTACAGCGGCGGATACGGCGTAAAGGGTTGTCATCCTGATCCTTGCCGGGATATTTACAATAACCTGTTTGTTAGCCGAAATGCCGCTTTTTTCTATACCGGCTAAAAGTGTTTCAACACTGTTTTTAATGTTTATTTCAAAATGTTTAATACCAAGATGTTTTATTAATTCATGCGCAAAGGATATATCATGTTGCTCGCCGTTTGGCATTAATACTCCGTAAACTCTATTGGAGCCAATGGCTTCAACGCATAATGCAGCTACTATCGAGCTATCCTTGCCGCCGCTAATACCTACAATCGCATTACAATCTTTACCGTTTTTTTTAAAGTAATCCTGTATCCACGAAATTATTTCGTCTTTTGTTTTTGCGGCGTCAAACATATTTTCTCCTTAAACGATTTCTAATCTAAATGGCAAAACTGGTAATCCTTCGCTGTTAAATAACTGCCTGTCTTTTGGGTTATCTGCAAATGCGTACAGTATTTTTTTTGGGTTTTTTACAGATGAAATATCGATAGAGATGAAATCCTTTCCTTCGATTTTCGCAGGTAACCGAACCTGACCAGCATCTCCAATTACGCTTACATAAAAGATATTACATTGATCCTTACTCCGTGCCTCCGTGCCTCCGTGTGATAAATTTCCGATAATTTCTAATCCTTTACCGTAGTTGTCAAAGTAAATAAATATTTTTTGTTCATTGCTGTCTAATTTATATTCTCTGACAATCGCACCCGGAGAAGTATTATCTACACCGTTTAATGTTTTTTCTGCGGCAAGGAACAATCTGTAACCTACATCTTTTTTATTTAATGGATGCAGTTCATCCCATTGTCCAAGTTCCAAAGCGCACGCCATACCGGTATTGGGAAGTGATAATGTGTTCATTTGCGCTTCTCTTAAAATTGCCCACGGAGCGTTTTCATCATTATCGGTCGCTTCTTTCCAGATTGGCAATTGGACAAAAAAGAACGGTAAATCACTATTATTTTTTTTGCGCCAGTCTTGAATCATCAATTTAAATAATTTTTCGTAACTTTTTGGATCAGGATCATTTGATTCACCCTGATACCATATAACGCCTTTATAAGGATATTTTAAAAGAGGAGAAAGCATCGCGTTAAAAGTTCCCATAGGCTGGCGTTCAATGAAAAAACTGTCGCTGTATTTTTTTTTCATTTCTTTTTCTTTTGACGGGTCAATGTATTGTTTGCCTTGTGCGATTTTTTCAGGGTAATCACGGAGCGCAT
>WQYB01000213.1 GCA_009781475.1 Treponema sp. | reverse complement strand
TTGTATTATATTTGTAATGAATCACCATGTAAGGAGGTAAAAAATGGCTACAATACAGATTCGTGTAGATGACAGTACAAAAACCGCCGCGGACTCTCTTTTTTCAAGCCTTGGGCTTGATACGTCTACAGCGGTCAGAATGTTTTTGATGGCTTCGCTTGAATATGACGGACTGCCATTCGCAATCAAACACCGCACTCCAAAACCTGATCTGCTCGAAGCCATTGAGGACACTCGTCTGCGCCGCAATCTGCATGGGCCTTTCAAAACCGCGCAGGACGCGGTTAACTCAATGTTAGAGGATGATTGAAATTGTTCGACCTTAACTTGGGAATGAAGACAAGTTATACAGATTTCTACGATTTAGTGCCGCCGATCCTGAAAACGTAGTTTTTCCGGCTATTCTTAAAAAATTCTTTGACGGTGAAAAAGACCCGCAAACACTTAAACGTTTGTGACGGCATAGATGGTTTAGATTAAAATTTGGTATTTATTTCAAAGTTTGATATGTTGATTATTGACATTGGTTTAAAATTATTGTAAATTGTGTAATATGACTACACAAAATACAAATTTATTAAACTCTCTCGTAACCAAAGTGCCAAATGATGTGGTTTTGACATCAAAATGGCTCCGTGAGCAGGGCTTTTCGCGATTTTTGGTGAAATATTACCATGAAAACAGCTGGTTGAAGCGTATCGCGCAAGGGGTTTATATAAAATCAGACGGCAAATTCACCATAGATAGTGCGGTTTATGCTTTACAAAGTCAGCTTGGCCTGTCAATTCATGTTGGCGGAGTTTCGGCTTTAGCAAAGCAAGGTGTTTCGCATAATATAGGTTTTAACAGGGTGGTTCATTTATACGGAAAAATCGGCGAAGCCTTACCAAAATGGTTTAAAGATGTGTTTTATAAGCAATATAACTATTTTACAACGCAATTTCTACCCGATGATGTTGGGCTGACTGAAGAAAATAACGGCAGCTTTAACACTCAAATATCTTCAAAAGAGCGTGCAATTTTGGAGATGCTCTACCTTTCGCCAGAGAAAACAAGTCTAAAAGAAACTTATCAGCTCATGGAGCTTATGCTTACATTAAGACCGGATTTGCTTCAAAAGCTATTAGTGAATTGTTCATCTGTGAAGGTGAAGCGGTTATTCCTATATATCGCTGAGAAAGTTGATTACCCCGCGTTTGGCGAGCTTGATTTATCAAAAATTGACTTAGGCAAAGGCAAACGGGTTATCATCAAAGGCGGTACTTTTAATAAAAAATACGACATCGTCATAAATAACATTGAGGAGATATAGTGGAACATAAATATTCAGAACAGGTGGATTTATTGGTAAAGGTTTTACCTTATGTGGCGCGAGAGAAGTGTTTTGCGCTCAAAGGCGGCACAGCAATTAATTTGTTTTACTCTGATATGCCTCGTTTGTCCGTTGATATTGACTTAACCTACATTGATTTTGACAATAGAGAAACTGCTTACACAAATATTAACGCGGCTTTGGGACGAATAGTAAAAAGCCTCAATTCAGCCCAAATAAATGCCCAATTGAGGGGAAATAACGAAAAGAAAATTTTATGTTCAAATGCAGATGTGAACATAAAAATTGAACCGAATTATACTCTGCGAGGTATTCTTAATCCCGCTTCCGAAATTACAATCTGTAACAAAGCTAAAGAAAAATATGGTTTTGTTAAAATACAGGTAATTTCAAAATCTGAACTTTATGGCGGTAAAATCTGCGCTGCGCTTGACAGACAGCACCCAAGAGATTTGTTTGACGTAAAACATTTATTAGAACAAGGCGGCGGTATTTCAAAAGATATTTTACGTGGATTTATTGTCCTGTTATTGAGTGGAAACAGACCTTTGCATGAGATTATTTTGCCCAATATTCTTGATAACAGTAAAACACTGCAAACTGAATTTCAAGGCATGACGGATATTGAATTTACCTACGACGACCATCTGCAAACACTTGACCAACTTATCTGCATTGTTAAAAACGAATCAAAAAACAGTTACAAAGATTTTTTACTTGACTTTATTGCGTTGAAAGCAGATTTAACAGCGCACGGTTTGGACAAATTTCCTGCAATCCAGTGGAAATTGAATAATATAAGAAAATTAAAAGAGGTCAATCCGCAAAAATTTGAAGAACAGTACGCTAAGCTGCTTGAAGTGTGGTAAACCGTGAAAACGAACTGTTCAACGAGTAACAAATAGGGTTTATGAAGCTAAGCGGATTTGGTGAAAAAATTACGCATTTTAAGCTATATAGAACATGCAAAAATTATACTTATTCACGAAAAGCAAGACTGTGTAAAAAAATGTGTACGGGGGCCATATATTATTGTTTTAGTGATTTCTAAGTGACTTGCCTAACTTGTACAAGTTTTTAAATAGTTGTATCTTATTGAGAATTAATGTACTACTGAAACATCTCCGTTGGTGGCATGAATTATTTTTATTACTCTATAGTATAATAAACACAAATACCGTAAAAACACAATTAAAAATAACCAAAAATTTTGGAGGAGTTCTCAAATGGCGGCTGCTACACCCGATCTCATGAGTACCATTGTAAGTTTGTGCAAGCGCAAAGGCT
>WQYB01000212.1 GCA_009781475.1 Treponema sp. | reverse complement strand
TAAAATTATTACTTTTTTCATATTTTTCATCCTCACTTAACTATAATAATATAGTAAAATATATATTTTGTCAATATTTTATCATCAAATTAACCCACATTTCGCATAACGTTCTGGTTGTATATGACGGTTTGGCAACCCGAATAAGCGAAACCGTAGGTTTTGCAGGGTTGCCAAACTGTGGCGGAGACAAAACCGCATAAAGGCGGACTTTTGTCCGACGACTGCGGTTTTTCGTAGCCCAAGCCGCCCTCTGGCGGCGAAGCATATACAATCCTGTTATGTGCCGTTATTCGTCTTAATTATATAATTAACGCATTGTCAAATCGCTTATTGTTAGACTAAATGCTCCTCGTGTACTTGTAGAAATTTGAATATGCTCTATCAATGATTTATTAAATGGTTTTTGTATGCCCCAAGAAGGCTGGGTTAAATCGTTAAAATTGATTGTAACATAGGTTTCTTCACCATTTTTTGTTTGAAATGTTATATAGTAATAATTATAATCCAAAATGTCACTTGTTGCTATATTAAAATTATACGTTTTACCATCACCTAAAACCTTAAAAGAAACAGATGTTGATGCCCTAAGTTTATTAAGAGTAGCAGAATCAGGTCGTGCTATACAACCAGCAAATGCGTATTGAACAGTATCCAAAACATTTCCGTTAATAGTAAAAACGTTGTATCTTTGAGAAGAATTTATTATTGATGTAACATCGGAATATGTATGCCAATGCCAGTAATCAACGAAAGTACTTCTACCAATTCTATCGCGAGGAATTGGATTATTAATGGCATTAATCATATGTCGAATAATCTCGGCATTTTCAGGTGAACTAGGCTGACCTGTAATGCGATTAAATAGATTTCCACTTGAAGGTTCGGGTTCTCCAGTTTCAAAGTAAAAAGGAATAAGTCCGTTTTCTCTTGCCCTGCTATAGAAATAATCAATATAGTTCAGCCTATTTTGCCGAGCAATTGGAACATACGCTGTGTTATATCCAAAATTTTCAGGATGATTTACATATCCATACGGACCATTTTCTCCGATTATTACTGGAATATTATTATTGGTAAATAAGCTCCTAAAAACATCAAAGAAATTATCAATTTCTGTTTTATCTTGTTCTGTACCCCAATTAGGGTTTCTGGCTGCAAAATCGAAAGATGGATAATAATGAAATGATATAATTTGTTTGCCAACGGAAATGTCATTTGGTAATATAAAATAATTTTCAGAATTTGCTTGGCTTGACCAATGACCATTGTATACTAAATAACGCTGTATATTATTACCGCCTGTACTGCGAACTGTATTTGTAAATCTTTGGTTTATATCATTTAGAATATTATATAATTGTTTATTTATACCCCAATTACCATCATGTAACTCATTAAACCCTTCAAACATCAACCAGTCGCCGAAATTAATAAAATACTCGGCAATTTGTTTCCACATTTTTTCATACTGATCTATTATTGATGGATCATCTTCTACCTTATTAAGTAAAAGCCAACCGCCAAATCCAGGAGAGTAAAAGTCATCGTGATGCATATTAATAATTGCCATAAGTCCCGCATTTCTTGCATAAACTGCAACTTCTGCAACACGCTGTAGCCAGCTTTCTTCAATTTTGTAATCAGGTGCGGGACCAATATGACCTATCCAAGTTACAGGAATACGGACAATTTGAAAGCCCTGTTCTTTATATCCGTTAAAAATCGCTTGATTTACTTTTGGGCTACCCCAAGCCGTTTCAATCGCTATAGGTCTTTCAGGATTTGTCCATGTATCAACAGCATCAAGCGTATTACCTAGGTTAATGCCTACAATTATCCCCTTATCTCTTAAATATTCAAAAGCCGTTTTTGATGACATTGTTTCGGGAAAACTAGGTCTAGGATCAATATTTTCATTGATGACTGATATTATTTGAAAAGATGAATTATTGGGAAGTTCATTATTACTACCTTTATTGCATGTCATCATTGAAAACATTATTATGCTCACAATTGCAATAAATATTTTATTATATTTTTTCACATTATTACTCTTATTTTAATAATATATAAATTCATATTTAATGTCAATACATAATTCAATTCATTAAGAATAATGGCACATAACGTTTAAAATTGACGACGGTTTGACAGCCCGAATAAGCAAACCGAAGGTTTGCAGGGCTGGCAAACTGTGCTGTAAGTTTTGCGTGGGAGCGAGCGAAGCGAACCGACCTAGCAAAACTGGAAGCCGAGCCGCCCTCAAGCGGCGAAGCGTTAATCGTGTGTTAAGTGCAGTATTTTTGCTTTTATATATATTTTTTAAATTATAATAAAATATTTTAATTATTTAGACTGTAAATATTCTTCTGGCTATATTTAACAATTGATTTAAAAAATCTAATGATACCTTTTCAATAAACTTAAATGAACGAGCTTTATAGTCCAATGTAACTAATTGGTCAAGTAAAACTGTTCCTTTTGTATTAAGGTTATCAGGTAAATTATAATAAAGAGGCAATCTACGTTGTGTTGTTGATATGGGCGCAACAATAACGACATTGGTATATTGAGATACAATATCGTTACTTAGTATAATTACTGGACGAAATCCCTGTTGTTCATGTCCCAT
>WQYB01000211.1 GCA_009781475.1 Treponema sp. | reverse complement strand
CGCCTTTCGCAACATCGACAGAAGACTGGGGTAAACTCCTGCCTTGGAATATTTTTAAAGTTTAAAAATTATTCGTTTAATTTTGCCAAAAGAAGTTTTGTCACCGCTTAATTTGACGGATACCCTTACAGAACAACATACCTCGTCCCTTTTGGGCGAGGTTGTTGATTAAATCTCATTTCTTTCTCCAAAAATATTTGTTTCTGGAAGTTTATGATGGGTTTTCATTTAGCGGTAGAAGTGGTTCTTTTGATGCTTACGTCAAAAGAAGTTTTGTCACCGATTAATTTAACGGTTACTTTTTGACGCTTACATAAATTTTATAATTTACACAGAAAATCAGACAGGCTCAATCGAGTGAAGTCCACACTCCACTCTTTTTTTCAATGGATTTAATCACTCTTTAAAATGGCATCAAAAAGTATTTGATTATTACTAATATTGCTTAAATTATGTATTTTTACATTTACTAAATTAAATTCATTATTTTTATTTATTCTTACCAATTGGTAATAATAATATTCTTTATAATGTTCTCCACCAAAAAGAAAATTATATAAATAAATAGGTCTTTTTTTAATAGAAAATATTATAAAATTTGATATATTGACATCAATCACCTTATGAAATACATGATTTTTCTTTATTGGAATTTCTATTTTAATTATTGGATCGAACAAATCATCAAGTAAATATATACTTGATTCATTTTTTTTAATTATATAATCACTATATTTATTTATAAATATTTGTCCAAAGCCTTCGGTAATAATTTCATATGTTTGTTTATCAATAAAATAATAACGGTATTTATTATTTTCGTAAGTATTAATTGCTATAATATTTTTATTAAATTGACAATTAATACTTATTATTATTTCATTCTCTGAATATTCAAATATAGTATTAGTGGTCTGATTATTAAAATCAAAAAACATTAATTTATTTCTTCTTATATATTCAGAAAAATATACGCCTCTATTTTCAATATCCATTATTATAATGTCATTAAAAATACAAACATCAGTCCATGAATTATTAATAATATTATATATACGTAAATAAACTGACTTTTCAGTTATTTTTTCACTATATCCTTCATAAATAAAAAATATTAAATCATCTTCAAAAAAACCTGCTTGAAATATCCTGTTATGTCGGCGAATTTCTGTTAAATCAATAAGTTGCTTTTCATCAATTATTTTATTTCCATTTATTTTTTTTAGAAATAATTTACTTCTATGAGAATCACTAACAAGGATATACATCTCTGCGCTGCCGTTAATATGATCACCTTTATCGCAAGAAAATATTAATAATAAACACAATAAAAATAAAAAATATTTTTTCATGAATTTTACCTAATTAAATTCCTATTATTTGTATCTATGTAATTATGAGAATGAATAGGAATTGCTTTATTAGATGTTTTAATACCACCTGCAGAAAGAACTCTAGATGCATATTGTGCGCAATTATTAGTTAAAATATCGTATCGCCCAAAAGAGTTACCTTTGGAAATCGCTGCTTGCAAAATTAAGAAATCTTGAGTTATTGATGTATTGAAAACTGTCTCTCTTATTTCATTTCTATTTATTTTCCAACGATCCGCAATAAATATTTCCATTTGCTCTCTTGTATCAAACCTGTATTGATTTACACCAACAAGAATAACTGCTTCATTAGAAATTACTCCAGAAATAGATCCTACACTTGCACCTCCGGGTACACCGCTTGAACTTCCAATACTTGATCCGCCAATAGAACCACCCAAGACTGCCTGCCATCTTGATAATGGCCTCCCACCATGGTTTTCATGAGCAATTCTTATATTATTTGAATCTACTCTTTCATCGATAGGGTTAACTTCAAAAAAAGCAAATCCTTTGGAATTTCCATAATTATCATATATTTCAACCCATAATCCAGAATGTCCAGCACCTGCAACTGCATTTTCATTTGTAACAAATCCACTTATCCTCCCATCAGGGTCAATGTGCTTCACCGGATTATTCCCGCCATAGTGATACACATGCATGTTAACATAATTGTAGATCCCACCCATTCCCGGCAAGTTCTGGTTTCTCTGCCTGGTTTCATCGCTGACAGGAGCGCTTGGAAGATAGTCTCCCTCATACATTGCAGGGTCAACACTCAGCCAGCGTGAAATTCGGGGGTCTAAGTACCTTGCTCCGTAGTAATACAAGCCCGTCTCTTCATCTAATTCTTTACCTGTAAATCGGAAAGGGGTTCCGTCACCGGGGGAGTTAAGGTTTTTCCAGTCAATCCAAAGCTCCCCGTAAGGAGTGTATTCAATTCTTTCGTGTAACTGTCCTATGTGGTTGGTTATCGTTTGCGCACTTCCAAGATGGTCGCTGTGGTAGTAATAAATTCGCTCTCTTTCAGCTTGTGTGTTGTTGTTACCTTCACTGTTGTACTTGGTAAGAATGCGTTGTTCGCCTAAATAGATGTGTTTACTCTGTACCCATTCAGCCCTTGAATCGTTTGTCTGCCACATTTTGTTAAAGTAAAGGGTAGATCTCCTGTTATTCAAAACGTATTTAATAGCTCTCTGTCCGTCAGCTCCATAGCGGTACTGTACGGTGTAAGCGCTGTCACTCGATTCACTTAAAAGGTTTCTTTCATTCCAGCGGTAGTTGCGCTG
>WQYB01000210.1 GCA_009781475.1 Treponema sp. | reverse complement strand
ACACTTGATAAAATAAAAGTAACAACAAATACGGTGTTTTTTTCTTTTTTCATTAACCATATTGTTCCACCAATAATTACCAGAATTATAAGAGCAATATAAAAGTAAAAATTATTCATTATTTTATTGCCCTATATACTTCTTCCCAGTCCTTCGCACGAAAAACATTTTCACCCTTGTAATCTCTGTTATAACTTGTATCAAAACAAATAATTTTAGCAAAAGGCAAAATTGCTTCAATGTTCACAACTTCATCATCAATCATCACATCAATATTATTTTCTCGACACGCAGTTCCCTTGCTATCCGGAACATCATTATCGCAAAATACGATTTCATCATACTTTATGCAATTACGCCATAACCAGTTTCGCATAAGAAAACGCATCAGCTTTCCGAGAAAATTATCACGGCATGTAAAAACACGCTTGGAAATAATAAATATTTTATGTCCTTCAGCACTAAGTTTACGGACAGTCTTTTTTGCTCCTTTTCTTGCAGGCTCGAAGATTGCATATTTTAACAAATATCTTTTCCAGTAAGTGTTATACTCATCTTTGCTGCATCCAAAGATATCCCTTATATCATAGGGGTTTTCATCAACTATATCTCGATTAAACCTTTTCTTAAAGAACGGTGTTGCGTGTTTCAAATTGAAAGCTTGAATATCTGTAAGCACACCATCCATATCAATTCCAATATTCATAATATAACACTTTCATATATAAAAGTTATGGAAATCCCGATTAGACGAGAATCTTTTAGCATTTTAAAAATTTAAATATTGCATGCAAGGATTCATAATATTTCTTTTCGGCTATTAAATTTTCATCTTCTTCATTCAATCCGTCAGAATTAAATAACAAAGAGCTTGTACCATATTCGTTTTTTGAAATATATGCTGTGTTTCCATCACGCCTTATACGAATTACAAAATTTATATAATTATTTCGATGTTTAGGATGATAAATAATAAGGCAATCTTCGATGGTGACAGTACTAGAATTATTTGAAGATATTTCGCTAAGCTCAAAAGCAACAGGCACAAAGTGAACCTTTGCAGTTCTTTCAATAAGTGTCTTGATTGAGTCAAAAGTTACTGTGTCTCCTTTAGGGGTATAACAATATATGGGATGTATTTCTCGAAGTTCTGATGCATCTATCATAATTTATAACACCATTTCAAATCTCAAACAGAATTTCCTAAAACCTCAACAGCATTTTGTAACTCTATGGTTAGTTCCTCAATACTTTTATCATTGTGGCTTATTGGCTCACCAAAAATAATACTTAGCGGGTAACTTCCTCGCCAACCAAAAATCTTTGGTCGTTTTCTATGCGGAGGGAATATTTCCCAAGCTCCTTCAATACGTACAGGAATAAGCGGTACATTTGCATCTATAGCAAGTTTTGCTGCTCCGCCTTTAAATTCATGTATTTTCCTGTCTCTCGTCCTTGTTCCTTCAGGAAATATTAACATCGTGTATCCATCATTAATACAAGCAAGCGCTCGGTTCATAGCCGGTACAGTATTTCCGCTACGTTCAACTGGTATTCCGCCAAGCATAGCCATTATATCTTTGTAAGGCAAAAACATTTCTGCAGCAAGACAGCAAATTTTCGACAAATTTATACGTTTGTGACCTATTGCTGCCAGAACCCAAAACGTATCATAATAACTTTGATGATTTGGACAGAGAATATAGTTGCCATCAGTTGGTAGATTATCCAGACCTTTCACTTTGAAATACCACGTAAACCGGGATAACAACATGAATCTTTTTAGTTTACGAAGATGCTTATTCGTTTTTGCAAGTGGATAATCTTCAATGTCATATTCGACATCATGGGAATAATCATCGCTGTTTTTAACAAGAGATATAATATCACCAACAGTTTTGATGCTTCCCATTTTATTTTCGATAGAAACACTCAAAGTGCTCTCTATTTCAACGCACATTTCAAGCAAATTTAACGAATCAAAACCTAAATCATGTTTAAGTCTGCTATTGTGAGAGATATTTTCTTCAGTCTCTGTACGTGTAAGTGATGATACAATCTGTAAAACAGTTTCTTCAACACTTTGTGCTTCGCTAAGTTTCACCGTCAATTACCTCCGGCTAATTCAGCAAGTGCGATTTCTTTTAACTGAAAACGTTTTACCTTACCAACTGAGGTTATGGGAAGTTTGTTAATGAAATGTATTGCCGCTATTTGATATAGAGTGCTTGTTTCTGCCGAAAATTCCATAATTCGATTTTTTAAAGACAATTGTTCTTCTTCTGAAAGTTCGCTTTTTTCAACGAAAAGGTGTATTTCGTCATGCATTCCATCCCTGTACGGAACTCCGCATGATGCAATCGGAGTATCGGGGCAGAGTTTACTGTATAAATCATCAACATCGGACGGGGCAACTTTCTTTCCGGTGTGTAGCATTATTGCTTCTTTTATTCGTCCTGTAACATGGAGATTGTTCTTTTTATCAATATAGCCTAAATCTCCGGTTTTATAGTAACCCTGTTTATTAAATGCACTAATTGTAAGCTCTTGGTCGCGAAAGTAACCTTTCATCATTAATACTGATTTTATGAGTATTTCGCCAATACCAAGTTCATTCGGATTATCTATAATAATACTAATGCCCTCAAACCGATTTATATTACCTTCGTTACCAACCGGATAATTATCAAAATCACCTGTTGAAGTTGCGGGAACTCCAGTT
>WQYB01000209.1 GCA_009781475.1 Treponema sp. | reverse complement strand
ATCATGATCTGTTTTGTAACCGGCAAACTCGCCATAACAGTTATGGGGAAAATCAACACCTATAGAAACAAGATGAAAAAACTCCTGAAGTGAATGACTTGCTTCGCATAGTGCAATATCACCGTCCATAGAACCGCCTGAGAAAAGCGTTTGTGCCATCGCCATAGGTGAATCCTTTTGATCCCCCGCGCAAGCTATTTTATAATAAGTTTGTTTATCCGAACCTGTATTTCTGGAAGTTCCCGCAAAACGATTTTCTGTAATTATTGCAATTTGTGTAATTTTTCTGTCAAAAAGATGAATTGCCGCGTTATATCCTGCCGCGCCTGTTCCTATAATAAGACAATCATAAACGACTTTTTCATAAAATAATTTTTTTCCAAATAAAACAGGTTGATTCATTTTAAATCCCTGTTTAATTGTTTATAGTAATCGTCATAAACAATACAGCCGTCATTAATTTGCGCAAGCATAAGTTTTGAACATCCTGAACAAAGAACACACCAGTTTATTTTTTCGCCTGATATTAGTTTTTTTGGCGTTAAAGGATCTGCGAAAATTTGTCTGCCAAATCCGCAAAGATCAACATAATCACGGCAGAGCATATCATTTGCAATATCAACAGCTTCTTCTTTATAAGTGCTGTATGCGGAACCTATTACTTTTAATCCAAGGTTTTTATTTTTAACCATATCTTTTACCATTTTTGCATAACGCAGTTGATGTAACGCAAGATACTTTGAAGGTTCAACAGGACGGGTAATGGTTCCTGTGACCGCGGGAATTCCGGCGGATATATTTACATAATCCATTCCAAGATTGTCCATTAGTTTTATAACATTAAACATTTCGGAAAAGTCTTCGATAATTTCATTTATGCCGGCAGTACCGCACCCGCCTTTAATGCCTTCATATAACGACAAGCGAGAACCTAGAATAAAATTGTCTTTTACCAAATTTTTAATTCCCTGTGTTGTTTCCCGTAAGAAGCGGGTGCGATTTTCAAATGATGTTCCCCATTCGTCATTTCTTGTGTTGGAAGGACGAAGTATTTCACAGCCAAAATATCCGTGACACATTTTTATATCGATGCCGTCAGCTCCGGCTTGCTGCGCAAGAAACCCTGCTTCAATAAAACGATCCCTGATATGCGAAATTTCATCCGCAGACAAAAAACGCGCGGAATTTTCATCAGACGGAGTTACAGAAACCTTGTCAGAAAAAACGCCGCTATACCTTCCTGAATGCGTTAGCTGTATTAAAATTATACTTTCATTACTGCGGCTTTTAAAAATATCTATGAGCCGTTTTATACTGTCAAGGTTTTTTTTATTGATGATCATGCCGTTAACCCTTGCAAGAGAAGTTTCTACAACAGAAACAGCTTCTATAACCACTGTTCCCCACTTTCCATTTGCAAGTTTTTCATAACGGCTTACGGTTCGTTCTGACGGCTGTCCTCCATTTTCACAATCATTGCCCTCCATTGCTTGAGCCAAAAGGCGGTTTGGAATAGTTTTGTTTCCAATCATTAATGGATCAAATATTTTTGAAGTCATAATATCTCCTGTTTTTAAAGGCGTTTAATATGAAAGCCGCCGTCTATATCAATAAAATTTCCTGTTGTATATAAAAAATCATCTCCGGCAAAAACCGAAACCGCGGAGGCGACATCATCAGGATTACCCCAGCGCGCGATTGGGAAAATACCGTCTTCTATTAATTTGTCATATTTTTCTTTAACAGCGCTTGTCATATCGGTAGAAATAATACCGGGACGTATTTCATGTACAAAAATACCTTCATGCGCTAAACGATCCGCGTAAAGTAAAGTTAACATACTAACCCCTGCTTTAGAAACACAGTACTCGCCTCTGTTAGTTGAAGATACAGATGCGGAACAGGAAGAAATATTTATGATTGTCCCGCGTTTTTTGCTTTCCATAGGCTGTTTAATCATAATATTTGCTGCCATTTGCGTAAGAAACATATTCGCTTTTACATTGACATTCATGACATGATCAAAACTTTCTTCGTTCATTTCAAGTAAATCGGTTCTTGTTTTCGGCGCTATACCGGCATTATTAACAAGAACGTGAATTGCTCCAAAACGTTTTAATGTTTCATCAATAAGAAGTTTTCTGCCGCTTGTGGTACTTACATCAGCCTGCACGTAGATAAATTCTCCGCTTATATCTTCGAATTTATCATTTTCTGAAGGAGGGTTTAATCCATTTATTACTACATTAAAACCATCTTGTGAAAGCCGTGAAGATATAAAGCGCCCAATACCCCGCCTGCCTCCGGTTACTAATACTGTTTTTTTCATTATATACTTATACCATAAAATATTATTTTACGATATACTGATATTTAAGGAGTAATCATGCGCCAAATAAAGGTTGCTGCCATACAACCCGGGATGCTCAATATTCCGCCGCATTTTTTACCCGGTTCGGATAATTTTATTAATGATACGCAGCAAATAATAGAAAATTATGTCAAAAAACAACTTGATATAACAATCAGGCTTTTGGAAAAAGCAGGTACTGAAGGTTGTGATATTGTAACTACTTGCGAAGATGCAACTGCAATGGCAGATTTTTCTCTGGATATCAGCGAAAAAAATATTTTTCCAGAACTTGTTGAACTTTCACAGCCAATAGTTGAAAAGGAATATTCATCTATTGCAAAAAAATATTCGATGTATATTATTGGATGTTAT
>WQYB01000208.1 GCA_009781475.1 Treponema sp. | reverse complement strand
CGTAAAACATTGTTCGGGCTTCGCCCTCTGCAATGTTTTACTCCACCACAGTTTGCCAGCCCTGCAAACCTGCGGTTTGCTTATTCGGGCTGTCAAACCGTCGTCAATCTTAAACGTTATGCGAAATAGGGGGATAGGGTAAGTTATTGGAATAATAGGCATTGACAAAATAAAAAAAATAATCGAAAATAAGTATAATTTAAGGAATAATATATGGCTATAATTGATGTAGTTAAATGTGATGACCCCGATAAATTGGTTTGGAAATGGCGTCCTGATTCTGAAAGAGGTAGCCCCGCTAAACGTGAATTTGATTTACGTTGGGGAACACAACTAATTGTAAACCATTCTCAACAAGCCATATTTCTAAAAAATGGTCAAATGGCAGATGTTTTTGAAGCAGGTCATCACACATTATCAACGCAAAATCTACCCATTATTTCAAGTATTGTTGGACTTCCTTTTGGCTTAGAAACTCCATTTAAAGCAGAAGTTTATTTTATAAACAAAACAATAGCAATGGAAACAAAATTTGGTTTAATACCTTTTAATATGATTGAACCTAATTTCCGCATACCAATACCTATAACTTCTCGTGGTAGTTTTGTTGTTAAAGTGACAGATGGGAAAACATTTTTAAATAAAATCACTGGAGTAATGAAAGAATTTGAAGCCGATACATTAAAAAACTATTTTCGAGGAGTTATTTCAGAAAATGTAAAAACAGCAATTATTAAAATAGCAAAAGAACAAAATATTAGTCCGTTAGAATTGGAAGCAATGGTAACAGATGTTTCTGGGGCAGTAAAAGGTATTATTTCAGAGACATTTGCTCAATATGGTATTTATCTTGAATTTTTCAATATTGACGGTGTTTCTGTTGTAGATGATGATGAACGTGTAAAAAAGATACTAGAAGATTACCAGCGTATGATGTCGCAAGATATGGAAGAAAGAATGCGGTTAAAACGTCGTGCAGAAAACTTGGATATATACAAAATTGATCGTTCATTTGATACTGTTGAAAAGCCGCTGGAAATATGGGCGGTGGTAATGGTTTATTGGGAACAATGGTTGGATTGGGTATGGTACAACCATTAGGTAATGCAATGGGAAATATGATGAGTAATATTGTGCCGAATGTTCAACAAGCTGTGAATCCTGAAAAGGATGATCCAATAAAATTATTGGAAAAATTAGGTGAACTTAAATCAGCTGGTGTTTTAACTGAAGATGAATTTTCTGAAAAGAAAAAAGAATTATTATCAAGAATATAGAGAATGGAGTTTAGTATGAAATGTCCAAGTTGTAAAAATCCTATAACTGATAATTCAACTATTTGTGAGTGGTGTGGGAATTCTTTTATCAAAGAAGATTTTGACATTGTTGGTGTATTGCTAAAATCATTTGATGACGCAAAAAAAATAGCGATTATTAAAGAAATTAGAACAATTACTGGATTAGGTCTAAAAGAGGCAAAGGACCTAGCTGAAAATGTTCCCAGTGTCATTAAAAATAGTATTTCAATGCAAGAAGCTAAACAAATTGAGAATTTGATAGTTAAATGTGGAGGATCTGTAGAAATATTAAAAGCTAATGAAATTCACAATAGAGAGAATTTAACTTATCGTACTGTTGGAGGTATAATCATACCTAATAGTAATACACCCAAAAGTGGTGCTTGTTATATTGCTACTGTTTGTTACGGTGATTATGATTGTCCGCAATTACTAACTTTTAGGAATTTTAGAGATGATTATTTGAGCAATAATATATTTGGGAAAATATTTATTAGAGTATATTATTATTTTTCCCCATCTATTGCACGATGGCTTAAAAATAAATATAAAATAAACACATTTGTACGTAAATACATATTAAATAAAATTTATATATCTTTAAAAAGTTATTATTGATAAAATAAACCAAATATACCCCTACTTCGCATAACACACGATTAACGCTTCGCCGCCTGTTCGGCGGCTCGGGTTCCATAAAACATTGTTCGGGCTTTGCCCTCTGCAATGTTTTACTCCACCACAGTTTGCCAGCCCTGCAAACCTACGGTTTGCTTATTCGGGCTGTCAAACCGTCGTCAATCTTAAACGTTAGGCGCAAGTATTTTAAGAAAATATATAAGAAATATATTAATATATGAAATAATAAAAATATTCAAAAATGTTCATTTTTTATATTGATCGTCTTAAATATTTTATATAGAATATAATTGGAGAATAAAAAATGAGCAACTCAAGGAAAACTAATCCTGCAAAAAATATGACAAAAGTAATAAAAATGTCATTGTTTGATGAAATTATATCAAAGCTACCAAAGGTTTTTAAAGAGGAAATTATCCAAACGGATAATTATTTAAAAACTATACGACCTTTGAAATTCAAACGTGTTGTTGACAAGAAGGCTAAAAAAGTTACTTATGTAGCATCTGATTATGGTGTATCATATATGTTTAAAATATCCGATGATAAACTTTCACATAATTTTCAATGGTATATTGTATACAATGGCAAAGTGGAAACATGGCATCGAAGAGCGGATTTTATGGATGAAACACTTGCTAAAATTGTAAAAAGTGACCATGAACTTGCTATGCGTATCTATAATGCGTTGTAACCCTGCAATGGTTTGGACAGTTGCTATGGTGAAAGATGCCTTGCAAGGACAGTTTATAAATTTAAAAAGCAGAAACGCCTGACTTGTCATGGAAGCGTTGAACTTGGTATGAAACGTGAAGATTTTTAT
>WQYB01000207.1 GCA_009781475.1 Treponema sp. | reverse complement strand
TTCCTTCTTTAACTTGTTTGTAATAACCATGTGTGCATGCAAAATTAACCGTGATTGTATTATCCTTTTCATTTAAAACAACATTACTGCCGTAGATTTTATTAAATATCTCTATTCTTTCAGCAAGAGATTTGCGGGTATGTTTTATTAAAAAGTCTCTGCGTTCTTTATCATTAGCAGTACCCTTACATGCGCCATTTTGTTCAAATAACCGAAAGCGCTGCTCTTTTGTAAGATGCTTTTCCATTGCTATACAGAATTCTTCATCACATTCATTGCCTAAGGATGGCGCACCTAGTGCTTCATATCTTTGAATAATATCTTCAAAAATATGAATTTTATCTTCAGGGATATTGTACTTAGGCATTTTCATTGCTTTTAACATGGTTTTCATATATCTTTTCCTTGTACAGTTGCAGTTTTGTTCATAAAATCCATAAAAATCAATGTCTCGTGGTGGTTGATATTGATAATTCCATTTGTGAGACGGATTGATAAAATACAGCAATTTTTATCATTCTCATTATTTGCCATATCGTACCATTTAGAAAAGGCAGTGCGTAGTTTAGTTCTTAAATCGGCGTTTTTTGGATCTAATACCCAGCCCAAGTTTTCGCCAATTCCGCTTGCAGTAAACCATTCAAAGTTTACAGCAATTGCAACCTCGTTGTTTCGGGCGATTTGCTGCATCTTTGACGATTCTCCCCAAGTAACAGAATAAAAAATACCATTTTCATAATAAGCATCCACATCACGTACAACAGGGCGAGGTTTACCTTCGCTGTTTGGCTTAATTGCAATGGTCGCAAGAGCGAGCACATTGTCTTTGCCGTTACCGAATTTTTCTTCAAGTATTGTCATTCCTTTTTCGAACTTGTTCATTGTAATTCTCCTAAAATATTAAAATTTATTTTCTATACAAGCATATATTATAACATATCATTATTTATTTTTTGATATTTTTGGACATTTGTCAAAAAGGGGCTGTCCGATAAGTAAGAATTTTACCACGGAGTACACGGAGTTTCACGGAGAATTTAAGATTTTCGAACCAAAACCTCTGGGCAACTACAGTTGCCAATACTCCGTGTCCTCTGTGGTTCATATTCTTATTGGACATCTCCCTTACACCTCAGAAACGGGAAACCACAATGTGTACCCCATCTCTTTATCTAATGTTTCAAAATAGGGAATCTTGTCATACGCCCACTTTAAGCCATTAGAATCAAGGTCATAATCTTTTTGTGCATTCCATGCGCTTTTAATAACATCATCATGATTGTCGCCTATATTTATTTTACAATTAAATACAACATATCTAGACTCAGGAATTTTGATGATTTCAAAATCATTTAGTAACTCTAATGGATAATTTTCTTCAACCTCGATACCAAAACTTAATTCCCATTTTTTAAACCACCTGTATCCATTTGATTTGTTGTTGTCAATTTTGGCTTGTAAATACTTCTGCCATTTTTCTTTGTTGTAGATTTCTGTCGGTAGATATGCTCCGCCTTCAAATATTGTATCAGGGATAGATAATACTTTTTGTACAATTCCTTTGCGTTCACAATTTTTATAGAATTCATCAATACTCAAACAATTACTATTTCTGCATGCGCTAGCCCAAAAACGATTTGGTTTTGCGATAATCCAGCTTTCGATATGCAGCTGTGAGAATATGCCTTTTTTATAGTAATATTTATGTTCTTCATCATGAATTAATTTACTAATATATCTATTCTTTGGAACTACCTCATATTTAATTTTTCTGAATTTCCCCGGGTTTAAAGAAAAAACTTCTTTGAACGCTCTTGTAAATGCCTCTTGCGACTCATATCCATACTTAAAAGCAATATCTATAATTGGAATTTCGCTGTACTTTAAATCGAATAACGCTTGTGTTAATTTAAACATGCGAATATACTCACCAAGCGTTAAACCTGTTGTCATAGAAAAAATACGATTTAACTGCTTTAATGAATAATTGGCTGTCTTTGCCGCATCGTCGGGAGTTATGTCATTTTCAATATTACATTCTATATATTTTTTTGTAAATTCTGTAACTTCCATGTAATAGTTCATTTTTTTCCTATTCTATCACCATTTACATATTTTTACACACATCAAGCGTTACTCTTAATAAAAACTCTCTAATGTCTGTTCTTTTATTATACTCTCTTCTATCCCATTCCTCTCCTGCCAAACTATCACCAGAATATAATATTTGACCAAATTTTACATTATTATATTGTGAAACTGCAATATATGCAGATGCTTCCATCTCGACTGTTACACACCCCTCTTTTTTTCGTTGAACAATTTTACTAGGAGTTTCCCTGAAAAAAGCATCAGTTGTCCATGTTTTTGCTTTTATATAAGGAAGTTTCTTTTCCAATAATGTTTTTTCAATTATTTCTATCACATTTTTATCTGCAACAACTTCCCTTGAAGGTTTAACATAATGATATGATGTTCCTTCATCTCTTACAGCTGATGTTGGAATAATTAAATGCCCAACGGCAATTTCTTTTTGCAAAACTCCGCACGATCCACAGCAAATAAATTTTTTACAGCCCAATGCTGCAAGTTCTTCTATTTGCCCTGCTGCCAAAGGCGCTCCAACAGCCGCTTGTATTAAACATATTTTTTCTCCCATATACTCAAACTCATATAATGGATAATTTATTCCTTCTGATTTAAATGTGTAAACTATTTTATGTGTATATTCCTTAATTATTTTTTCAATTACTTCTGAAAAGAAAC
>WQYB01000206.1 GCA_009781475.1 Treponema sp. | reverse complement strand
TTTTCAGCGCCGCTTCCTCGCGGGTAACAGCTATAAATCTGCCGTCTTTTACAAACGCCGCCTTAATCTGAGTCTCAAGCGCTTTGCGAAGACCGGGCCTTGGGTCTTCGCCAACAGCGCCAATCACTACCGTAAGCTTTTGGCCAAACGCGGGCAGGCAAAGCATCACAGCCAAAAGGAGTACGGACATTTTTATTTTAGATAATTTATTCATCTGCTAAACACGCCTTTTATCTGTACAATCTGTACAAAACATTAAAATCTATATTATAAACAATGTTTAAATTATACATTACGCCATATGGTACAGCAAAACTTTTTTAACCGGCGGCGCGTGCGGTATCGCTTTATTCCGGGAGCTGTGTTGCAAAAATTGCGGAGCCAGTTTAAACGTAATTTATAAAGATGTATACTGCTTTATTTGATGCAGTTATTATTTTATCTTATATAAGCAGTTAACGTAAGGAGTTGGAAAATATGTCCCATATAGAAAAAATTGACAGCGACCTGGAAGTATTAAAGGAAATTATTTTAGATAACGTACCGACAGATCAGATTTGGCTTTTTGGTTCTTATGCCTACGGCACACCTCACAAATACTCTGATATTGACATATACATAGTGATGAAAGATGATGCTAACATGCGGGAAACAGAAGCAATGACCGCCGTAAACACCGAACGATGCACCAAAGTTTTTAAACCTGTAGATGTTTTGGCATCGAAAAAAAATCGGTTTTTACACAAGCAGAGCGGGCGGACATTAGAGAATACTATTGTAAAAAAAGGGATCAAAATATATGGATAGAGCAGAAGAATTAAACCAATGGTTAAAACTTCCGGCTGACAATTTGAGAACGGCTGAATACATTGCGGAAAATATGCATCCGGTTCCTCTGGAAATTGTTTGTAATCTATGCCAGCAAGCGGCTGAAAAATATCTTAAATGTTTTCTGTTCTTCAATAACGTTGACTTTCCTAAAATTCACGACCTGCCGGTACTGCTAAACGATTGTATCGGCATATCCAAAGATTTTGCCGATCTAATAAAAAAATGCGGGTTTTTAACACAATATGCGGTTATGCCAAGGTATCCGAATGATTTGCAGATAACCGATGATGATGTGAAAAATGCGATTAAATTTGCTAATGATATTAAATGCTTTGTCTTGAACAAAATTAAATAATTGGTATATATTAGTGAAGATGAAGAAGCTTACAATAACAATACTCGCAATCGTAACGATCGCGACTTTCACGAGAGGGAGCGGATCATTTTCATGTCCAGAAATGCAGATATCATCAACTGACTTTCTGGAAAGTGGGGTGGTAATCGGCATTCGTACTCGCAACTCTATCCAACGCATTATTTCACAGAACAAACCCGCAGTGTGTTATGCGTACAAAAAGCGTCTACGCGACAATCCCAATCTGAACGGTACGATTACAGTTAAGTTCTCTATTGATGAATTCGGCAAAGTGATTTCCGCCCAAACGGTGGAATCTACTATGAGTGATCTCGAATTGGAGGAAACCATTGTGGGCAGAGTGAGAAAGTATAAGTTTGAGAAAATTGACATTCCAAACGATACAACAACGGTCACCTACCCATTCGTTTTCTACAGGAATAAAAATTTTTGATATCTCTCCCAACCAACCCTTACACAACAGGAGTCGGAGTAAAAAGCTGCGTAAAAGTCTTTTGAGCGAAGTGGTTTGGCATTAATTATCTTTAAAAAGACGATGTTTTTAGGTTGGGCTTGTTTTTGGAATAATATTAGCGTAATAATCGTATTTTTAATGTCAGGCGTATGGTATTGCACATGCGAAAATTCTTGATATACATGGATAGCTGCTGCCTGAATCGGCCTTATGACGATCTGTCAAATGATATTGTTCGCTTGGAAAGTGAAGCGGTGTTGACGATAATAGATAGATGTGAGCGCCGTTTTTGGGATTTATGCGACAGCGATATTTTGTATGATGAGATAGACAGAACAACCGACATTATAAGAAAAGAAAAAATATTTGCGCTGTGCAACTCATCAACAATAAACGTCGAATTGAACGATACCATAATAAAAAGGGCAAAAGAATTGCGTCTCGCAAATGTTAAGCCTTTCGATGCACTTCACTTGGCAAGTGCTGAGTATGGAAAAGCGGATATCTTTCTTACAACGGATAGACGATTGTTCAATGCGTCTAAACGAATTGATATGAAAGTGAAAGTTTCAAATCCTGCGATATGGTTAACGGAGGTTTTATTTAATGAATAGCAATTTGAGTGTAATACGGCAAGAAGGGTTAAAGGTTTTAACAAAAAAATTAGGCGTTGCCGGTACCGCTGTTTTCATAAGACAGTTTGAAAATGGAAACGGTAACTACACAAAAGAACGGGATAACCTGTTAAAAGATATTTCCATTGATGATATTGCGGCAAGTATCAAAAAACGGAAAAATAATGAATCCCCGCGCAAAAAACGTATTTGAAGAATACCAGTGAAATTACGGCTGCCATGGGAAATGGGCGCAATATAAACCATTACACAACAGGCGTAGGAGTAAAAAGCTGAGTAAAAGTTTTCTGCGCGAAGTGATCCGTCATTCCCGCGATATAATCGGTTACAACGCGCCATGAGGGAGTATCAGCATCATAATTCGTGTTTTTGATGAAATTAAAAAACGTCTCCATAAGAGGCGCTTCTTTTATAATATTATTTACTTCTGAACTGTCCTGACCGCGCTGTGAAGTTGTAAAAAATTTATCTAATTCATCAAAGAGC
>WQYB01000205.1 GCA_009781475.1 Treponema sp. | reverse complement strand
CTTATCAACTACCCGAATCCAAACAGATCAAATCCACTTTGCTTAATATGGATCAGCAGCAACAGGAACTGTACAACATTGTACAAAAAAAATTTTAGGGTGTTGCAATGAGGAAAACAGGTGAAATTTTTGAATTACACACAAACGGATAAAAATTTTCTCGAAATATCCACCTGATTGCCAAAAGTCACCTGCAACAATGTCCCTGCGCATCATACACTTTGATGGCGCTTTCTGTTTCGATGTAAACCTTGCCGGTGGTTGGTTATTGATGACATGAGGTGGGAATAATATTCAACTCAACGCCTAACGGCACTTCAAAGCCTCCCTGTAATTCAATAAAATCAGTTGCGCGTAAGGTTACTTTGTTCATTGCTGCTGTTCTTCCCGTCCAATACATCGGACTATTGAGTGTAATGGATTTTTTAACTTTGTAATCAAAGGTGGAGAAATCGGGTATACCAACAACTGTAGTACCGCAATCATATTTCAATTGATAGACTTTGACGTAATCTACATACATATATTCTGTCCATGAACCGGTTGTGGGAGGAGGATAGCCTGGTTCAATTATAATAGAAAAAATGGTTCGAGCAGGATCAATAATTCCATGTTGTTTAAATGTTCTTATGGGAACACCATCAAGATACCAAGTATTATTATTCTATTCATTTTTTGTCTCCTTCCTTTTTTATTCCACTGATGTTAAACGCCATCCACCCACCTAAACCACCATCGTGATAAAACAAAATCATTTTATTATTACCTTCAAATTGACCATCAGCATAGTCATGCCCTCCACCATCTGAAAAGTATAATTTTCCGGATTCATCAACATCTATTAAAAGTGTATCAGTTTCCGAATGTTTAATATACAGATCACCGCTTGAATTTCCGTAACTTATTTTACCTGAATAATAAGTAGTATCTTTTCCTTCATCTGTATACATAATCCACCACTCTCTCTCCACCACAAAGTCCCAATCTCCCACCCATTTATCACGATAATCTGTTTCTTTCTTACATGTCGTCAAAAGAACGGCTAATACTATTAAACCATAAAAAAAATGTTTTGTCTTCATATCTGTATTTTTTCTTGTTTTCCGCACGCTTTTAAAATTTCGATATAACTAATTGATAATCATCACATTTTTTTACATTACTGGGTGTTGCAAGCATTGAGTTTTTCAATATTTTTTTTGCAACACCCGTATAAGTATTTGATAATTAGAGTATTTTTGCATTTTTGGGTGTTGCAATTTTTTCATCATGTATATTAGAGAGGTTAAAAACAGGTCTGGAAGTATTAGTATTCAAATAATTAGCAAGCATAGAGGCAAGTATCAAGTGATAAAAACGATAGGGTGTGGCGCTGTGCGCCACGAGATAGATCGTCTAAAACAGGTTGCCCGTCAGGAGATTGAACGTTTGGAATCCCAACCTTCATTATTTGTTTTTGAGAATGATGAGTTGATAGAAGATGCTATTTCTTCACTGAGTAATTCCAGCATTAATACAGTTGGTCCCGAGTTAATATTTGGTCGCATTTACGATTATATTGGTTTCGGACAGATTAAAGAGGAGTTGTTTCGTCATTTGGTTATTTCTCGCTTAGCCTTTCCTTTAAGCAAGCTAAAAACCACAGAATATCTTTATCGCTATCAGGGGGAAAATATTGATGTGAATTCCGTGTACCGCTTTTTAGACAAGTTAAGCAGTTCTTTGAAGTCTAAGGTAGAAGAAATTGCATTTGAACACACCAAACGTACACTTAAAGGCGAGATCAATGTTGTGTTCTACGATTTAACCACGCTGTATTTTGAAGCGAGTGATGAGGATGATTTACGCAAAACGGGCTTTTCAAAAGATGGGAAACATGCCAATCCTCAAATTTTCATTGGTTTGCTGGTTGGACTGGGAGGTTATGCCATAGGATACGATATTTTTGAGGGTAACATACACGAAGGGCATACATTAATTCCCTTTTTAGAATCTATAAGCAGAAAATTTAAATTGAAAAAACCTGTTGTTGTTGCAGACTCCGGCTTGCTGTCCGATAAAAACATTAACGCTCTTCAAAAAGCAAAATACAAATATATTATTGGCGCTCGGATAAAAAATGAATCTGAGCAAATACAGGAACGAATTCTGCGAAAAAAGTACAACGATGGAACAATCTGTGTTATCAGGAAAAGCAAAAAACACAAACTGATTGTACACTATTCGGAAAAAAGAGCAAAAAAAGATTTCTACAATCGCAAAAAGGGGCTAAATAGACTTGAAAAACGGATTACATCAGGCAAATTGACCAAAGCACATATCAACAACAGAGGTTATAATAAATACTTGCATTTGGATGGAAAAGTAGACATAAAAATTGATTATCAAAAATTTGAACAAGATGCACGATGGGATGGACTAAAAGGATATATGACTAATACAAAACTGCCAAATGACGTAGTATTAGAAAATTATCGCAATCTCTTTCATATTGAACGAGCTTTTCGCATGTCTAAAACCGATTTACGGATACGTCCCATATATCATCACCTGAAACATCGGATAGAAGCCCACATTTGCATCGCTTTTACAGCATATACAATCTACAAAGAACTGGAACGGGTGCTCAAATCAGAAAATTCTTCCCTGTCGTTAAAAACAGCAAGCGAAATCACACACAATATGTACAAAATTACTTATCAACTACCCGAATCCAAACAGATCAAATCCACTTTGCTTAATATGGATCAGCAGCAACAGGAACTGTACAACATTGTACAAAAAAAATTTTAGGGTGTTGCAATGAGGAAAACAGG
>WQYB01000204.1 GCA_009781475.1 Treponema sp. | reverse complement strand
GGCGCAGCCGATGGGCATAAGTTCGATAAAACGCACGATAATGTTTTTATTTTTTGCAAGTTCGGCAATGGGAATTATTTCTTCCTCGTTAATAGAACGAATAGGAACACAGTTAATTTTTACGGTTATTTGTTTTTCTAGAAGACGGTTGATAACAGAGAGAATCGCCTTTGGTTCCGTAAATACATCAGAATTATCATTATTTAAACCTGTAATTTGTTTGTATCGATTAATGTCTAATGCATCAAGACTGATGTTGATAGCATTCGGCAAAGCATTTTCTTCGGTTTCGTTTAAAAAGCTGTTTAATAAAAGTCCATTTGTTGTAAGGGTTACTTTTTCTATTCCGTTAATTAATTTTAAATCTTTTAAAAACGAATGTGCGCCTTTTCTTAATAGCGGCTCTCCGCCTGTAACTTTTACATTTTTTACACCAAGTACCGCCATTATTTTAACAAGCCTAAGTATTTCTTCGAATGTTAAAATATTATCGTGGGGTTTCCATTTTACGCCTTCCGGCGGCATGCAGTATACACACCGCAAATTGCACCGGTCAGTGATGGAGACACGCAAGTAATTAATTGTTCTGCCAATAGAGTCTGTTAGCATGTTATTAAACCACTTATAGTCCATAATATTATCATCAACTACAACCTATTAACGTAAAGATACCTGCTAGTACTCTTTCGTAGTGTTGTTTGTTTGCTGCATACGCTATATGCAGTGTGGTTTTTCTGGTGATTTGAATGGTCAAATGGGTTCCTCCTTATTTATTATACTACTACATTTGCTTATCTATCTCTGCCAGAACATCGCTCATTTTGTAGAGACGCAAATACAAACGCCCATTTTTTCTCCATTCCTGAGCAAAACACATGCCATGGATAGGGTGGTTAACAAAAGCACTATATTCTGATTGAAATTCTTCATAATCGTCTGTTATTATAGGCATACTTATCCCATTAGGATATCGTGCATCTAAATGGAAAAAAGCACGTTTATGGAAATCTTCATTATATAGACCTCTATAACCCCATATAAGAGTAGTTGCCCAATTTCCATTTGACGAAGTAACAAAATCGCGAAATCTTTTTCCTTCAGGAGCTAAGTAAGAAAGAGGGATTGTTTTAATATTAGAAAAATCTTCATCCCATGTAACCATTACCCTCTCATTAAAGATTTCACTATTACCAAACAAGTATCTTTTGTGTAAATTATTATTAAAAAATGTCCTAAGATTTAAGTTGATCTGTATTCTTCTTAATTCATTTGTAAGATCATTTTCATTACTTTCTGTAGTCCTCCAATCATAGAAAACACGCCTGCGTTCCATTCTATTAGTTGATTCATTAAAGCTCCTCTTTTGTGCAAGAATATATTGATCATTCATTGATATAGAAAAAGTTATTGAAAAATTATCTGGATTTTCAAAAACAATTCTGTCTTCTTTATAATTATATATAAAAAGCTTTGATTGTTCACTGCTGTTGTTTCTTGGAACATACATATAACTTATTAGCTTTTCATGGTGATTTACTAATACTGGTGCTGGTATAATATGCTGCCATGTCAACATAGGAATATGACTCTTTGTTATATTATCATCGATTGCTGCCAAATGATGCATTCTATCTGCAGTCTGCGCCACAATAAGCCCTGCTTCAGGCCATGTATTTAATCTCCTATCTAATTGCATTCTGGGAAAATTAACTAGCGGAGTTATTCTCATTCTATTTGTACCAACAAACGATATTTCTGCAAAGCGTCCCCTGCCGTCTATAGTAGCAAGCTTTCCTTCTTTCCAAGGTTGAAGAAGCCAGAAAAAACCGGGGGAACGTATGTCTATGGGTTGCAAACCGTTAACAATATTAATTTGTTCATTATTATATGTAATGCATGTATTGCATATAGTAGCGATAAAAATAAATAAAAATGTTAAAATTACGGATTTAAATAACTTCATAATGTACACCATTTTACCTTCATTATTAATATTGGCTAATTGAATAATTTCCCACCTGTCTTCTCCACCACCCTAACATCACCGATAACCATACTTTTATCCAGCGCTTTGCACATATCGTAAATCGTTAATAGTGCAACCGAGACACCTGTGAGTGCTTCCATTTCGGCGCCTGTTTTTCCAGTAAGTTTTATCTCGCATATGGTCTCTATTTGGTTTTTGCTTTCATCAATCGCAAAATCAATCGTGCATTTGTCAAAGTTAAGCGGATGGCAAAGGGGGATAAGGTCGGCAGTTTTTTTTGCTGCTATTATTCCTGCAATGCGGGCAACTCCGAGTACATCGCCTTTTTTTGCAGTACCGCCGAGTACGGCTTTTATTGAATCAGCGTTCATTGTAATACAACCCTTTGCAGTTGCACTGCGGGAAGTAATTTGTTTATCAGAGACATCTACCATTATCGCATTGCCCTGCGAATCAAAATGAGAAAAATCTTTTTCCATAATTGTCTCCTATGTTTACTGTTCGATTAATTCAATACTAACGATTTCGCCAGCCTCGATACATTCACAGCCAATATCGATAATGCAAAAACCGTCGGCTTTTACGAGCGACATTGCAACGCCTGAATGTCTTGTTAATGGAAAAGCGGTCAATTTGCCGTTTTTTTGTTCCAGCCTAATTCTAACATATTCCCGCTGTTTTGGGGTGGAAGTTATTTTTTCTGCTAATACTGCTTCTATTTTTTGCTTGGGTTTTATCGCCTGACCTGTTAGAACAGAAAGTATCGGCAGAGCGAATGTTTCAAAGGAAAGAAATGCAGAAACAGGATAACCGGGTGTGCCGATTACAGGTTTTCCATTTACAATTGCAAGAATCACAGGTTTTCCCGG
>WQYB01000203.1 GCA_009781475.1 Treponema sp. | reverse complement strand
CCAGGTTTTCCTGCTTCCAACTCAGCTTCTTTAAGTTTTTCGTTAACATATTTAATATGCAGATATTCTTCAATCTCTGCATAATCATCTATGTTAATGAGAACCGCTGCTCCTCGTCCATTTTTCGTAATTATTACAGGATTATGATTTTCTAAAAATGTTTCTATTTCCGCATATTTATTCCGAAGATCCCTTACCGGTCGAACTTGTGTATTTAGCATATTAACCTCCAATTAATTTATTGTATCACGATATAGATACAATAGCAAGAGGGTTTATTCGCTCTGAAAATTATAATGTTATGTTTTTTTATATTTTAACCATCTTTCCTCTATATTAATCCACTATCTCAAATGTAAACACAACAGGGTTTTTGACATTTTCTTTAAGCGATGATACATCAACTGATTTAATCTTCAGTTTTATCCCCAATGCTTTTTGCAATTCGTATAAACGCCCGCCTGCACATCTTTCAAAATATCCTTCCACATTCGGCGGAGGTGTGGTGTACTTTCCTTCCATCGCACGTTTATAATATCCATGACTGCATTTAAAAGTAAGCGTTAGCGTATTATCATTATTTAATATAGGTTTCCATCTGCCGAATGTCTTTGCAAAGAGTTCTATTCTTTCATCAAGAGCAAGATGAGCATACTCAATGGCAAAATTTTTACGCTCTTTGTCTGCTCCCGCACCATTGCAAGCTCCTTGCGTTTCGTATAACTGAAAACGCTGTTCGCGGGTAAGATGTTTATTCATCGCTTTACAGAATTCATCATCACATTCACTGCCTAAAGAAGGTGCATTCAATGCTTCATACTTTTGAATAATGCCTTCAAATATATTTATTTTATCTTTGGGGATTTTGTATTTGGGCATTTTCATAATTTTTAACATAGTTTTCATATATCTTTTCCTTGCATCGTTGCAGTTTTGTTTATAAAATCCATAAAAATCAATGTTTCGTGGTGATTTATGTTGATAATTCCATTTGTGAGACGGATTGCTAAAATACAGCGGTTTTTATCATTCTCATTGTTTGCCATGTCGTACCATTTTGCAAACGCAGTGCGTAGTTTAGTCCTTAATTCACCGTTTTTTGGGTCTAATACCCAGCCTAAGTTTTCGCCAATGCCGCTGGCAGTAAACCATTCGAAGTTTACGGCAATGGCAACTTCGTTGTTCCGGGCGATTTGCTGCATTTTTGTTGATTCACCCCATGTAACTGAATAAAAAACACCATCTTCGTAATAAGCATCTACATCGCGCACAATGGGGCGAGGTTTGCCTTCAGCATTTGGCTCAATGGCAATGGTCGCAAGAGCGAGTACATTATCTTTATTATTACCAAATTTTTCTTCAAGTATTGTCATTCCTTTTTCGAACTTGTTCATTGTAATTCCTCCAAAATAATAAAATTGATTTTCTATACAAGCATACATTATAACATATCATTATTTATTTTTTGATATTTTTGGACATTTGACAAAAAAAGAACCGGTTGGTTCTATTACAAATCAGATACTGGAAACCACAAAGTATACCCTGTATCCTTATCTAATGTTTCAAAATAGGGAATTTTATCATAAGCCCACTTCAAACCATTAGAGGTTACATCATAATCTTTTTGTGCGTTCCATGCACTGTTAATAACATCATTATAATTACTGTCTGAATTTGTTTTACAATTAAATACAACATATTTAGATTCAGAAATTTTAATGATCTCAAAATCACTTAATAATTTTAATGGATAATCTTCTTCAACTTCAATGCCAAAACTTAATTCCCATTTTTTAAACCATCTGTATCCATTTGATTTATCGTTGTCAATTTTGGCTTGTAGATACTTTTGCCATTTCTCTTTGTTGTAGATTTCTGTCGGCAGATAAGCTCCGCCTTCGATTATTGTATTGGGAATTGATAATGCTTTTTGCACAATTCCATCGCGTTCACAATTTTCATAAAATTTATCAATACTCAAACAATTACAATTTCTTCGTGCGCTAACCCAAATACGATTGGGTTTTGTGATTATCCAGCTTTCGACATCAAGACGTGAATATATTCCTTTTCGATAATAATATTTATGTTCTTCATCATGAATGAATTTACTGATATGTCTGTTTTTAGGAACTACCTCATACATAATTTTTTTGAATTTTCCCGGATTTAAAGAAAATACTTCTTTGAACGCTCTTGTAAATGCTTCCTGCGACTCATATCCGTATTTAAAAGCAATATCTATAATTGACATTTCGCTGTATTTTAAATCAAATAACGCTTGTGTCAGTTTGTACCATCGAATATATTCACCAAGTGTTAAACCTGTTGTCAATGAAAAAATACGGTTAAGCTGCTTTAATGAATAATTGGCTTTCTTTGCTGCTTCATCGGGAGTTATGTCATTTTCAATATTACGTTCTATATACTTTTTTGTAAATTCTGTAACTTCCATGTAATAGTTCATATTTTTAACCTATTATATAGTGCACTCCTTTTTCCAGTATGATTGAATATAAGGTTGTAAAACAATGTTTCCCCCTAATGAGACAAAATTCATAATTTTCATTATTTTATTTAACCAAATACCTAAACAATTGTCAAGTGTTATATTTTATTATTCTTTTCATTTAATAATGATTTTATTAATTCATAACTATTTTCATTCATTTTATTTATTTGATCTTTACAGATTTTCCTTTTTACATCTATTTTCATATCTATTTTTGAATAATCTATAGCATTTTCTATAAAGTTATTTATCAAGAATAAAGCCAATTTTGGCTCTATTGTTCCGTTTACTTTTAATTGTGTCCAACATTCTATAAACATATTGTTTTGTTCCAAATTCTTATTAATTTTACTTAATTCATTCAAT
>WQYB01000202.1 GCA_009781475.1 Treponema sp. | reverse complement strand
TTATTGGAATGGAGAACAATGTCGTTACTCAAGTAAACCCCTCATGTTGATATTGTGTATAAATATATGGATTTGATCAACATAAATCAGGTCTAAAATTACTATTCTAATAATTGCGAACATTACCTAGAAATCTGCTTGTTTTTACCGGCAGTAGAATTTTTTTGTCATAGGATTTCGTGAAAAAGATTTAAGAATTTTAACCACAGAGAACACGGAGTAAAAGGATAAAACCCGAAGGGATTTTTGCCCTTGTTAAATCCTTATTTATGATATATATTTGATGTTATGACCGTTACACAAACTGTAGAAATTCCGGCTGACCGTCGTATTACTGTTGAAGTTCCCCGAGAAATACGGACAGGAACGGTAATTCTTACTTTTACTCCCCCTCAAACTGTTAAAGAACGTAAATTTACTAAAGAAGAAGAAAAAGAGTGGTACAACACAAACGCAGAATGGCTTAATAAGGAAGCTATGGATGTGCTGGAATACCAGAAAGACATTTGGGGAGATGATGATAAGTGAGGCGCGGTGATCTTTGTCGTGTTTATAAGGGAGCCAAGAACGACCCCAAAAGCCATCGTGTTTTTTTGATTGTTTCCAGGCAAGAGTTGATTGACTACAACTTTTCTACCGTTATCTGCGCGCCTGTTTACTCTAAAGGTGATGAGAGAGTTCCTACTCAAGTTGAGATTGGGATAGATGAGGGGCTGAAACATGATAGTTTTGTATTTTGTGATGATTTAGCAAGTATCCCTAAATCTTTGCTTACTGATTATGTCGGCTCGATCTCTGCTGTCAAAATGGAAGAAGTGAATTCCGCTTTGCGTATTGCTTTAGCTATTGAGTAATTTGTTATTCATTACTGCTCATTTTCATCCTTAATTAATTTATACAAGAGATTATCACAGACGCCAATGCGCAGAGTACGCAAAGGAAAAAAGTGTCCACGGAATTGCCGCGGAGAGGAAAGGAAAAGTTTTACCACGAACCATCACGAACAAAAAAGGTTCTCAAAAAGGCGCGGCGGAGTCTAATTCCACAAAACTGGATTAGGCATGCCATTAAAATTATTATTGTTTAGAGTAACAGAGGATGATGGAATACCAGAAGTAAAATAAATAGCATTGCCATTCCCAGCGCTCGTATTGATGAAATTATTATTGGTAATTATAACACTTGCAGCACCAGAAACAAGCATTGCTCCTCCTGTCCAACTTGCATGGGTATTATTAAAAGTACAATTATTAATAATTAAATTACCTGAAGAAGACCTAATAGCTCCGCCACTACTATAAGTAGAAACTGCTTGAGTATTATAAAAATTACATCCTTCAATAGTGATAGTATTAAGATCTCCACTTGAGAAAATAGCACCCCCATCTATTTGGGAAACTGTATTTCTGAATGTTACATTATTTAATTTCTCAGAAAATACAGTTCCTGCAACGCCTGTTTTTGCAAAATATATACCACCTCCTCTAAAGGCAGCAGAAGTATTTTCTATTGTTGTATTAGAAATTTCTACATTTCTATAATTATTAATATTTATTCCGCCTCCAGAACCACCTGATGTACAATTTATTATTTGTGAATTAGAGATTTGTGTTAAATAAGAATGTAAGTTAAATCCTCTTCCATTGGTTACCCCATCTATTTTTATATTGTCAATTGTAATAAAACCATTTGTATAAGGTGCACTTACATATAGTGCTGAGCCTTGAGTGTTCGTAAAAGTAATATTATAAAATTCTGTATTTCTGACATCCGCAGATAAACATGAAAGACTGATAACTGACGATAAACCATCGATGTTATATAAATACAAATTATTTAATGATACAATCCCATTTAGATTCCTTAAATATATTGCAGAACCATCCGTAATAATAGAGCTGTTGGTAAATTGTAATTCTTCAAAGATATAAAATGCTGCTGGACCTTGAAAGTTGTTTTTGTAAAAAAACCTCTGCGACCTAACTCCCCCACCCAAATCTCCTGTAATCGTAGCTCTGCGATTATTCATATTCGTTCTTCCGCTTACGGTTGTTTCATTGCCGGCAAATCCCCCTATGTATGAAGTGTTTGCGCTAATTATAAGATAATCAACAGGGTCTCCGCGATCAGTCGGTGTATATGTTCCTTCTGCTATCCATATCTCTTTTGATATTTCATCCGGAAAAAGCTCAGCGTCATTACAGGCGTTAGGCATATTAACATACGCATTATCCCAATTGGTGCCGTCGTTGCGACCTGTTGCGCTCTGGCGTACATAAATACGAGTGTTTACTTCTTTTATTGTTACTGTGTAATTTTTCTGCAATAATCCGTCTATGGAAACCGCTCGATAATTAACCGGCGTATAAAACTGTCTTTGATCCATGTTGTACTTTACTACTCCATTAGAATCTACAGTTCCCTGTGAACTCCAGCGTGCGATAAGGGTTCGATTTCCGCCCGGAGTTTCAAAATGCAATCTCGCAGAAATCGCTCCGGTTCCCTGATTAATTGTTGCAGTTGTATCTGCAATAAGATCGGGATTATCTGCTTTGTAAAAAACAAAAGAAGTTATCTCTGCAACAGACGACAACGCCTGTACAAAAACAACTTCTACACGGTAATCACGTCTAAGCGTAGGATTGGAAGGATTTGTAACAGTATACGTAACAGCTCCGGAAAAATTGTTATATGTAGAGCCGCTGGTCTGCGATACGCCGTTTACAGTTACATTACCTGTCGCTGTAAACTGCGGACTAAGAGAATAGGGCGGCGAAGCGCCGTCATAGGCGGCTTCGATAATAATTAAACGGGCATTATGATCGATAAGAGCTGTGCTGTTAGATTTAAGCTGTGAATTTCTGCTTATATCCAATGTAAAAGAAGTTATC
>WQYB01000201.1 GCA_009781475.1 Treponema sp. | reverse complement strand
GCATATTCTTTACTATATTGAACAAGATGGCACAAAACCTGTTGAAGATTATATAAGAAAGCTTTCAATTAATGAACGAGCAAAAACTTTAGCGTTTATTGATAATTTAAAGGAGAATGGAGCAAATTTACACAGACCATATGCTGATCTTCTAGAAGATGGAATACATGAGTTAAGGATTAAATTAACAGGAACACAAGTGAGGGTTTTATATTTCTTTTGTTATCAAAATATAATTATACTAACAAATGTATTTGATAAACATACAGATAAAGTTCCAATATCTGAAATAAAATTGGCAAAAAAGAGTCGTACTAGTTTTTTAGAAAGGTATTCAGAGCATGAAATTAAGGGGTTATTATGAATTTTGAAAAACATCTTAAAGAAGAATTAAAAGATCCGGAATTCAAAAAATTATTTGAAGAAGAAAAACGCTTGCTTAATTTGAGTTATGCAATAGTAGAAGCACGTGAAAAAAGCGGCATGACTCAAAAGGAACTTGCTCAAAAAAGTCGTGTTACACAACAGCAATTATCCAAAATAGAAAATGGCGTTAATTGTAATATGCTCACATTCATAAGAGTATCATCAGCTCTTGGTCTTGGTCTTACGGTATCAGCTTAGCTTTATTCATCGCTTACATGGTACTGGCGGAGCAGGGGCTGGGCAGAAAAACATTTCTGGAGCTCCCTGCGATAGGAGACATGTATATAATCAACAAAAATTAGAGTGAATCAAAGTCCTGTGTCAAAAATACACAACGTTTTCTTGGATAAATAAATAATTCTTCATTTTTGATGCAGGTTGGCTCCGAAAGCAGGTTCATCCAGAGTTTTTCTGAACAGCAACATGCTTCGCCTGTATAACGTAATTAATAAAAAAATTATAAAGTTCTATAATACAACAATAACAGCGTACATTGGATATAAAACCTGTTTTAACCTATAATTATAGATAACAATGAAAGTTATCCGCTATTCAATAATATTTGTGTTATTTTTTACTTTTCTTCCGCAGGTATATGCGATATTTGTGCCGGATATTAATATCTTCCAAAAAAGCGCTCCGATTTTTCCTCATATGCTTTTTACTGAAACTGTAAACAACTGGAGAAGATCAGAAAATTCCCACCCCTATTGGGTTAATACAAAAGAGGAGTTTGATAATTTGAATCGAATGGCAGAACATCAAATTTCCATATTGCTAAATTACGATATTCTGGCATATTACGGTCATCCTGCTTCGCGGAATATGGGTATTTTAGGCCGCCACTCAATCGAAGAGCTGGACGAACTGCTGACAGAACTTGCTGCGGAATATGAAGCAGTCAGCGGCGGGCGGAAAATTCGCAAGGCGTTTTATCTGATTTACGGAACCGTCTGGCCTCGCGGCGAAATCGGAATAATAAATCATGATATTTTAATGCAATATATCGAATACGGCATGAGGAATAATATTTTGATTTTTATTGATCATCAAATTGGAAGATTCGATCCTTTTGATTCGCTTAGAACCATGCTGCCGTATCTGCGTTATCCGAATGTACACCTGGCTCTCGATCCTGAATGGAGGACAACAAGACCAATGGTTGAAATTGGGCATCTAACAGCAGAAGAACTTATTATGGCGCAAAAAATTATGGAAGATTATCTTATAGAACATAACCTGCCCGGAGAACGTATGCTTGTCATTCATCAATTTAACGCGGCAATGATACAAGAAAGAATGGATGTAAAAACCAATTTTAACAGGGTAAGATTTATTCACTGCGCCGACGGTTTTGGATCTCCTTCTTTAAAGCGCCATTCGTATGCATATAACGCCCAGGCTATGAACATGCCGTTAAAATCCTTTAAACTGTTTTACAATCTTGGAATCCCGGGAGCAGGTTATGATGATCCGCTTATGACACCGGCAGAAGTTTACAGATTAAATCCCCGTCCTTATGTAATTATGTATCAATAGCAGAGTTTTTACCTGTCAAATATTAATTAAAAATTCTGTCTTCCATCGGAAGAAAAAACACGGTAATCAGAAACAATATATTTTACAGATAAATGATGACTTACTATCGGTCTGTAATCTCCCATTTTAAAATAATACGCATATTCCAATCCGAAATTTTTAAATGATACCGATACTCCCGTCATTGGCAAAGGTTGAAATAAAAACATAAAATTACATCCAATAAACGGAATTATCATAAAATCTAAAAATTGAAATTTATTGTAGAATCTTGCTCCTGCGCCAAACGCAAATTGCTTTCTTTGAGTATTAACATCCATATCTTCATTATCGTTAAAAAGCCAGAAAAAATCTGTTCCTATCGAAAGATCAAACATTATTCCCGGTGAAACTATATTATATATTATTTCATAATTCCAGCCATACCCGATATTTATAAATGTTAAAAATTCCCAATTTTCGATATACGGAAAAAATGCTCTAATGGATCCTTCAAATAATGTTTGCCATCTGAAAGGGTTAATCTTAAAGGATTGTGAATAGTTTTCAAAATAATTATCAATATTTACTTCTTCAGCGTATATTTGAATATACATTTGGGATAGACATAACAAAAATATTAATAATATTCTTTTCATAAATAGATATTAATATAAATATGCTAGTTTGTCCAATAATTTAATTTCCCTAATATTTCCAAATTTTTTTTGCGGGTTTATTTTACAAACAGCTTATAAAACAATAAAAGGAACTTGTATCCGAAATACGGGAAGATTCTGAAAAATTTAAAAGGATTATGAAAACAATAACCTATCCATTCAAGCCCTGAATTAAAAGCGGCGCGAGATGGATGTCTTTTCTTTTCGGCAAAAACATCGAATATGTCGCTGCACCAAAGTCTCATGCCTTCGCCCAATACTAAATTGTTT
>WQYB01000200.1 GCA_009781475.1 Treponema sp. | reverse complement strand
TAGAAACCATATTAATGGCATTGAAAACTTCTGGGGATTGTGCAAAGTTAGGTTAGCTAAATTTAGAGGGATTAGTAAAAATACTTTCTATTTACACTTAAAAGAATGTGAATTCAGATACAATTATAAAGGCAAAAACTTATATCTAATTTCTGTTGAAAAATATCAAAAATAAAATTCTAATCTAGGACTGAACCTTATTTTTTATTAGAATAAGTTATCAAATCTGACATAATTTTTTTCAAATACCCTTGATTTCTATATTCTGGCTTAATCATAATGATTTCTAAATCAATATCAATATCATTATCCCAAATACGTAGTTTATGCAATTGTGGTATGTATTTTTTCATAATTGATGTCAAAGGTGTGTTTTTCTGTGTATCTAAATTAAATACTAAGAATTTTTCATTTTCGTAATTTTCGCAAATCAATTCTTTTATTGTCTCATATATCATTAAATTTGGATCATTTTTTGATTGCTTAAATCCAAATTTTGTATATATTTGCTTTAATTGATCGGTCGTTACATCATCAATTTGATGTGGTTCAAGATGAATTTGTTTTCTATTCTTTTTTGCATATTTAATTATGTCATCCATAACTTTTTTCAAAATTCCTTGACCTCTATATTGACGCATCACTTCAATACGCTCAAAATATATCACCCCGTCACCATCATATATAGAAAGATCTGATAAATATTTTCCATATTTTTCCATAAAGTTTGTTAAAGGTGTATCTGCATCATCTGCAGGATGAATTACAGAAAAACCTTCAATCAATCCTTTCTCTGCTAATTGTTCTTGCAATGGCTTAAAATACCATTTCTTTGGTATATATGCAATATAATTTCTAACATTCATTTTATAATTTCCTTTATTTTATATATCGTTCGCTACCAAATCTTTCCATCTCAATCTATTTTGCATATTTTTGAAAAAGTAATTAAACCTATCTTGCTGGTTGTAATGCTTTAAATTGTATCTAAAAACAAACTCATTAACATATTTTTGCAAATGTTTTCTTGTTGCAAAATGATATACTCCAACTATTCCTCTTTTAAGTATCGACCAGAAATTTTCAATGGTGTTAGTATGCACACGACCATTTACATACTCGCCTTGATTATGTTTGATATAAGAATGGTCGTATATTTTATGCAATGGTCTATAACTTATCCATTCATCAGTCATTACAGATGCACCAGCCATAATATTTTCAATAATTTCTGGCAATAATGTTTTCGTCTTTGTATCATCAACAACTTTTGCAATTAAGTTGCCGTTTCGTTCAAGCATACCTAAAACAGGTATCTTATCTTTGAAACTTCTGCCTTGTGAATTCTTTATTTTTTTATCCCAATGTCTATTTTTATTTTTGCCTCCAATAAATGTTTCATCAATTTCCACTTCGTTTGCAAGTTGGTCGGTGTCTATGTTGTAACAATTTCTAATTCTATGCAACATAAACCAAGCTGTCTTTTGTGTTACTCTTATGTCTTCGGCTAATTGCCTTGATGATATGCCTTTTTTATGCGAAGTTATAAGACAAATAGCAAAAAACCATTTCGTAAGTCCGATTTTACTATTTTCAAACAAAGTGCCTGTTTTAACATTGAAAAACTTGTTTGTGTTCTTACATTTATACCGATTGCCTTTGCACTTATAAACTTGCGAATTTGTATCGTAAGGACTTATAACATTATCATTCCAACGCAATTTTTCTAAATGTTCTATACATTTTTGTTCAGTGTTAAATGTTTGTGTTAGTTCTAATAAAGAATTGAATGTAAATATCATTTTCATAACCATATTATTTGTATTATTAATACAGTTAATGAAAATGATGTGATGTTACATTTTTGTGAAAAAAAGTGGCAATTTCATAACAATTTCATTGGTTTTGCGCGTTTTTGTAACAATTGAACTTTTGGAATAACGTATACAATAAAAACAATGATTTTTAACATAATGACTAAATTTTAGTTGTTTTATAAATCTTGGCACAATATTTTACATCTAAATTATATACATGATTTCAATAACAAATTTTTAAGGAAAATTAAAATGAAAAATCCACAACAAGAATTAAACGAACAAATTGCTACTGCGGTTAAAAAATTAGGCGAAGAACAAACAAAAAGAAATCAGCAATATGTAGAACAATTAAAAAACGAAAGATTAGAAAAGTTTATAGAGTATTTATTTCCATCTGATCATATTGATGAAACGTTTCGAATGCAATTTGACATTGACAATAGTCCAATGCAATTAACGCAAAGAAAACAGCATTTAAAAAAGAATTTGAAAGAATTGAAGTATTCAAAAAATAAAAATATTTCAGTTGGGCATTTAGGTCAAAGTTTGTATATAAAGATTTTTGAAAATAACAACATAATTTTAGAAGTTAGAATATCATATCATCGACCGAATATAGATTATGGGCAACATCAAGAAAATAGAAATACAATTGCATTTTTGTGTATTGATGCTTTAAGTGCTAACGATGAAGAAAAAGCAATCAAAGGGGAACGTAATGTATACGTGGCAACACAAAGTCAAAATCGAAGAAACAATAAAACTATTGCACAAATAAAAAATGATGCAACAATTATATATGCTGATAATCATATAATTAATGATTATGAAGATAGAGTGCTTTATGAATGTATTCATAGGTCTAAAATGACATATTTATATTTGGGTAAAGATGATTACAATAGTATTCAAGTAGCTATCAAAACATTTATTGAGGGACAAGGTGTTATAGTTGAAGCATTACAAAATGATTTTACGAAATATGATGTCAAATATGAATTAGTTGATGATATAGATTGACTTTTAATTTTAATGAAGTATTCTAATATTTTAGCTGGTATAAAGTTGTATATAATTGCCT
>WQYB01000199.1 GCA_009781475.1 Treponema sp. | reverse complement strand
CAGCAGGCTGGTTACAATCTAAACCGTTTTACAACCTTAAGTCTTAAACGAGTCGGCATAAAAAACTTGAATTGTATTTTCTCAACACAGGATAACTATTTATTATCAGGTTGAAGCGAGTAATTTATTATGATTACCAAAGAAAATTTTATTAATTCATTAATTGGACAGTTGAATATATCTAATTTATCAGTTTTCTTAGGGGCTGGTTTTAGCATTGATGCGGGATTACCCTCTTGGAAAAATTTAGTTGAGCCATTGGTCAAAGAATATAATTTTTGTGTTTCTAGTGAGACTAATTATTATAAAATACTTCAATATTTACAAAACAACTTAGGTCCCATTGTTTTAAAAGATAAAATATATGAACAATTGAGTAAGTTGCCAACAAATTTACCTTGTCTTAGTGCAGCTTTGGAAATGCCTATAGACAGTTTTTGGACTGTCAATTTTGATGATTTACTAGAAAGAGAATTAGAGAGAAAATTTAAATTACGTATAGACCCTATTTGCAAAGATTCTGATTTAGCAAAAGTCCAGCATGACTTAAATAAAATAAAACATAAAGTATTTAAAATGAATGGAACTATTACCGATAGGGATTCATGGATACTTACAGAATCGGACTTAGAAAATTATGTAGATAAAAATATAGGTATGTTGACATTTTTTAGACGGGAATTAGTGCAAAATACTTTTTTAGTATTAGGGTATAGTTTTACAGATACTTTATTACTTTTTGCGTTGAGAGATGTTAAAAAATATTTTGATAATAAATATATTCCACACCATTTCACTATTCTAAAAAAAGATACTGAAAACATTATTAAATTTGAATGGTTTGTATATGATTTAGAAAAACGATATGGAATAAAAACCCTGGTTGTAGATAGTTATGATGAAATACCAACAATATTGAATGAAATAACAAAAAGAATAAGAAAAAAACAAGTTTATTTTTCTGGTGCTTTTAGAAAGATATCAGAACAAGAAGAAGAGTTTGGTATGAACTTATCAAAACAATTAACTAATAAACTGCTTGATGCTGGTTATAATATTTATACAGGAATGGGCAGAAGACTGGGAGATTTAATAGCTGGAAGTGCTTGTAGATGGATATATGAACATAATCAAGTACTAACCAAGCGCATAATAATAAAACCAGATGACTTTGACAGATATGGAGGTAAAAGATTTGGAGCTAATCCAAAAACTAAGGAAATGAGAGAAAACATCAGTCAAGGTACAGGTATTGCCATATTCATGTATGGACAATCTTCTACTGACCCTCATGGTTCCAGTGGAACATATCAAGAGTTTGAAATAGCCAAAGAAAAACATCAGTATATAATACCAATTGGCGTTACTGGATATGAAGCAAGAAAAATCTGGAAAGAAGTTAAAAATAATATTACTTTATACGGGTACCTTGAAAAGTATATAGACAAACTCAATGATAGTTCAATGTCTCCTAATGAAGTATCTAACATTGTCATGCAAATTATATCAGAGATACAATTAGCGATTTGAATATAGATGTTCACCAGCAGCGTGATCGTTAACGAGCCGAGCTGTCAGACTGCTCACTTATCCTTAATTCCAAAATTGAAGAGAATTATCTATATAGTGCTTGTATAGGCTATCTGGAAAATATTTGCCTGAATAGGCTCGTTCGTAATTATAGTCCAATTCCAATATTCAATGCATATTCAAGCATTGTAATTTTCTCTTTTTTGGTCATTTTCTTTAATAATCCCTCATTCCACTTGTTATCAATAATTAAATCGCCACAATATAAAAAAGCGTATAGTTGTACGTTTCTAAATTCACATACAGTTGCAATAGCACTCATTTCCATATCAACAACAATAGCTCCGCGGTTTTTCATATCCCTTATTTTATTTACAGTTTCTCTATATAACCCGTCTGTTGTCCAACAAGCTCCTTTAATTACATTAACCCCTAGCTGTGCTAATTTGCTTTCTACTATATTGGCGTTTGCAATCTTAATTACATTATTTCCAGAATAACATTTACTAGTCCCCTCATCAGAAATAGCAACAGTAGGAACAACAATATCAAAACTACTCATTCTGTCATTCAACGCACCACACGAACCAAAGATCACAATATTTTTTGCACCCATAACGATAACTTCTTCTAGCCGTGCTATGCATATACTTGCACCCATGGGAGACATGTATACAGCCATCTCCTTTCCATTAACAACAACCTTATATATAGGTATAATACCATTAGCAGATCTTAATTCCGCAATAATTTCAGTGTTATAATTAGCCGTTATGTGTTTAATTATAGATAATGAGAAAGTTATAATCACGGTACTGGGAAACCCTTCTACAACCTTTACGCTATGATATGGTGTTCTCACTCCATATTTTTCAATATCCATTTAATTTATCAACCCCCGCAATATTATAGATTATTTTATTAAAACGTCAAAAAATAAAACAAAAATCTACCAAAAATTTTATTGGTCATAATAAATTTTATTTAGTAATATAATTATTTCTGATTCCAGCAGTATTGTTTCTCTTGCATCTATATTTAGGCTTAGTCTTGTATAATCAAATATTCGATAAAAACCTTTCCAAAAATGTTGTGGAAACATCTCTATATTAAAATCAATATTATTGGTATGAATATATATACATAAGCTATAAAGCAAAGTTATACGTGCAGTAAGATTACTGTCATTAATTTTTAAATAATCTTCTATTATTTTCAATACAAATTTATCGTTACAATGGTTTGATAGATATGCATGTAAAGATGTTAGTGATTTATACTTGCAATGAAGAAGTTCATCTTTGAGTACTTTATTGATAATTTGATTAACAGTTATTATAACTCCAGTTTTTTCATTAATAACAGTAAGTGCT
>WQYB01000198.1 GCA_009781475.1 Treponema sp. | reverse complement strand
ACTGCTGAGTGGAAGCCAGTACTTGATTATTTAATATACAATATACATTAACTCAGGAAATAATCTGTAAATATTTTTCAGAATGCGTGTTAATCTATTGTTAAAAATCCGGTTTTTTCTAATGCTGACAAATAATTTCCAAACTATGGTAAAAACTACCCTCATTATATTTCTCTGCTAAAAAATCGCTCCGGTAACTGTTTATGGTTGTCTTTTTGCTTGCAAATACGTAGCATTTTTAGTATCTTATAATACTAAGCCATTGGTTGCGCAAAGTTATAGGCTTTAAAGGAGAACTTATGGCACAGACTTACGATTTAAAAGAACTCTTCAAAAAACCGGATGCTCCATTAACAGATGAGCAATTCGAAAATTGGCATAAATATACGGCCATGACGAATGATGATATATCTGCCGCTGACGTTGATATTTCTGACGAAGTTGAAGCGCGAATCAAGGAGATTCGTGAGAGAGGAACTGTGTGGCATTAAGATGTCAGAATTTAACTCTAAACACTGGTTCCCTTATTTTCGGAAACTGGCAGCAGAGTACAACGAATGCGCTGACAAAAAATTTGTATCCTTTAGAGACCTCTCAATAGACGAAATTGAAGCTGCCTACTTTGTTCGCTCAACAGCCATAAAAGAAGAAATGTTTGAAAATGTTGCTGTGAACCGTATTGACAGACACAAGGTACTTGCACTTTATATTCAGTTACACTTGGAAAAACCTCTGTTTTGGCTGCATAACTTGGGTATGAAACCAAGGCCGTCTTCAACCACGCTGATGTACAATGAGCTTTTTTGTTTGGATATTTTACAAATTGTGTTGGAAAAATGGACTGGCAAACATTTGGATTTCACCAAATTTGGAGACTACAAATTTGCGCTTATGAAACTCTTTAAGTACTATAGAGAACATAGCGAATTTCACAAATATAATCTGTTTTTCACTTTTAATTTTGCCCACCTGATATATTTCATTGAGCGGGATTTTATGGCATAGTCCCTATACCGTATTTCCATATTGTATTTTGTCTATAGATATGTTACAATATATAACATTAAGCGGTTGAGCAATTAATTGATTTATTTCAACCGTCAATCACAGCAACAATCGGTTCTAAGATTCGGGATTCTTATGGCTCTTATGGTTACAGGATATTTTGGAAATGCCCTCATAAATGGTATGTGTTTTGGTGTTAGAGAGGTGTTGTGTTGGTTTTGGTAAGGGCTATCGAGGTGAGGCTTTCTAACAAAGAGATAAAATCTTTGAAGATGTCGTGAATGTTGTTATTTGAATCTTTGCTCAATAAATAAAATATTAACGTTTACTAATTCATATGATACATTACAAGTAGAGAATATGAATATTGTGTTTATTTATATTTTTTTGATATGGAAGATGATTTTATGCGTATACAGAATGTTATATGCTATTTACTCCGAAGGTTTTGTTTGAACTTGGCAATAATATGAGCCTGTAAATTGAGATTATATGAAAAAGTGGTTGGATATTTAGAGAAAGAGTGTGTTTAAATGTTGTCTCAGCCATACTATAGGATATATCGGCCATTTAATAAAACTATGTGTATTAATAATGCAGGACAAATACTTTATGCAGAAGATGATCGTTATTGTGATGAGCGAATACAACTGATTAGAATGTATAAAATGTTACAGAAGCAGGTTATTGATACATTTCAATATGTTGAACCTGTTAAAAAAAATGAAAATGTTTTCTCTCTTCGCTATCATCAGTTATATGGAAATATATGTGCAGAAATTGAAACTAATTTCCGTGGAATATTAAAAGCCAACGGATACACAAATGGAGATGAAAATAATTGGAATATAAAAAATAATTTTTTTAAAACAAATATTGCTCTAAAGCTAAATGAATATAAAATTGAATCTTATTATAATGAAATTTTTAATTCCACTTATATAAATCAACCATTCTCTGACTGGAATAAACAAACATATTCATCTTTAAAATGGTATCAAGAACATAACGCTGTAAAACATTATCGTAGTGCAGAATTTGAAAATGCAAACTTAAAAAATGTTCTTACTGGTTTGACGGGTTTGTATATTTTACTTTTTGCACAATTCGGGCATTTAGTTGATACAATAACAGATAGTAACATAATACATTCGTTTGATGAAAACAACAATCATATGGTAATAGGAATAAATAATGATATGGGCTTTAACTTTAAACAGATACCTGCATGGACAAACAATGAAGAATATAGCTTCGAATGGAATAATATAAAAACGACAAATAATCCATATTTAAAGTATAATTTTTAACAAACAGAATTAGTATTTAATTTTAATGTAAATCAAACAATGGAGATGCAAAAATTCCATTAACAAGGGCTAACGTCAGTACTTCTACAAGCGACTGCTTTCACTCCCCAAGTTTCAAAATAGTTTTCTGATCTCTTAATTCCATTAAGCTATACTTTCTGCGGAAAGAAGATGTTTTATACCCTCTATCAAGCGGGACTCCTCAGCCGATTCGTTGATTACATCCATACGCAAATATTCATCGAATTCGGTGAGCAGACCTGAATCTTCTATGTACTTTTGCACCTCTGTTTTTTGTCCCGCGCTGTAGCTGTGTTCAGCTATCGTTATAATATTGGGAACGATGTTACTTTAATTGCGCAACTTCCCGTAATCTCTTTGACACTTGGCGCGTCAATTGGGTTTCACGCGGCTTGAGTTTTGTTGATAAAAATATTATTTTAAGTGTACAAATGTTGCGGTATTTCACAGTGAAAGACGCTGCTCTTTTTGCTTTTATTAACACCATTTATCAACACATTATCAACACTTATAAACATCTATAAACAAAACGAGCTAAACACCTCAAAAATCATCCGTTTATAACTATTATGAAAGAATTT
>WQYB01000197.1 GCA_009781475.1 Treponema sp. | reverse complement strand
AGTCGGAAGGTCTTCGTATTTAGTGTGTACCGGAGCGCAAATGACAGAGTTGAATTGGGTATCAATCAACAATTGCCGGGAAACAACCAGATAAACACGATAATCTTTTGGATCATATTTATCACCCTTATGTACTCTGTAAAAATCACCGCGTTTCATAAACCAACATCTTTCGGGTGGCAACACTGCATTTCAAGCACATCTGCCATTTCAACTTTAAGCCGTTCAGCAATACGATTGATGTTTGTTTTTTCTTCTTCTGCAATCATGAACTTTTTTTCAGGTTTATGTTGGGTAAATGTAAGAATTACCGGCTGTTCTCTTGAAAACCCTTTAGGGATATCTACTGTCATCTTGCCATTGGCAGGGAATGTGATTGTTTGTGTTGCTATCATAAATCATATAATAGCGTAAAAAACATAGAAAAACAAGTAAAAAAAATAACAATATTGATATTTATAATAAAATATTGTAAAAATATAATATTAAGGAGAATATAATGGCAATACTTGCAAAAACACCGCCAATGGGGTGGAACTCATGGAATACGTTCGGGAATAATATTAACGAGGAACTTGTTAAAAGCATAGCTGACGCTTTTATCCAACGCGGCTTAAAAGATGCAGGTTATGAATACATTGTAATAGATGATTGCTGGAGTGAAAAAAAACGCGATAATAATGGCCGTCTTGTTCCCGACAAAAATAAATTCCCTAACGGAATAAAAGCTCTTACCGATTATATTCATTCAAAAGGCTTGAAATTTGGAATATATTCCTGCGTGGGAACACACACTTGCGCTGGTTTTCCCGGCAGCTTCGAACATGAGTTTGTTGATGCGGTTACTTTTGCGGAATGGGGTGTTGATTATTTAAAATATGATTATTGTTATAAACCGCGCAATGTTGCAGGCGAAGATCTGTATAAACGTATGGCATTAGCCTTGCGCAACTGCGGACGTAATATTATTCTTTCAGCGTGTAATTGGGGTAATGACGGCGTTCAAAAATGGATAAGGGAATCAGGCTGTCACCTATATCGCTCAACCGGCGATATAAGTGATAACTGGAAATCAATCGAAGGAATCATGCTGTCTCAATTAAATAATGCCTGCTTCAGCGGAATTGATTGCTGGAACGATATGGATATGCTCGTTGTAGGTATGAGCGGCACTGGTGAAAATGAACATGTTTTAAGTACAGGCTGTAATGAATCTGAATATAAAACACATTTTTCTGTGTGGGCAATGATGAATTCTCCTTTAATGATAGGCTGCGACATACGTAATATGTCAGAACAAACTGCAGCCATCCTTACAAATAAAGATATAATAGCGTTGAATCAGGATATTGAAGGGCGCGCTCCTTATTGTATCCGTCAATGGAATAATTTGGATAATGTTTTTTCTCTTATTAAACCACTTTCGGGAGATGCTTCTACAACAGGATGCGACTACGCTGTAGCAATGGTTAACATCAGTGATGTCAAAGCAGAAATGTCTTTGCAATTTTTTGATATAGGACTTCCTTATTCTTCGGGTCTGGGTCTTGAATTTTATGATTGCTGGAAACATGAAGTTATCGGCTTTTTTACAGAACGCGCTTCAATTGATATTGAACCTCATGAATGCCGTGTGTTTAGATGTAAGGTAAAAAAAGTTTGAAAGATTGTTTAAATTGCGGTAAAGAAATTCTTGGAGACGAATCTGCCATTTACCGCAAATTGGTAAACAAACTGGCTGAAAATTTCTTATGTATTCCCTGCCTTGCAATACATTTAAACTGCAATGAAACGTATATTCACAATCTTATAAAGCATTATAGAGAAAGTGGTATTTGCGCTATGTTTAAATAAAATAATAAAAATGATCGAAAAAGTTCATTTTTTGTGTTTAAAATGATATAGTATGGAAATGAACTTTTTTGGAGCATAAAATGTAAAACCTTAAAAGGATAAAAAATGAATGTATAAATTTGGGAATAAATTATATAGAATCAAGACCATGGGATAATTTATTAAATAGGGCAATTGAAATAATTTAACATTTTATTATATATTAATCATAGGAGAGTTTTCAAATGAAAGAAATTGAAGCAAATAAGACAACGTGGAGATTATTTTATGGATAATCGAAATGGATTGCTAATAAGAATAGCAGATATGAATGATATAAAGTCTCTTTCTCGTCTTTATGAAGAATTCTTTAAATATAATAGTTCTCAGCAGCCATTTTCATGTGCTGAAGCAGAAGAAAATGGAGATTATCCGCAAAGTGTAATTGAAGGAACTACTGGTGATATATTCGTTTCTGAAATTGATAATGTAATTGTAGGATTTATTCATCTTGAAGAAGATAAAACAGATCCATTTCCTTGTGTAGTTCAGCGTAAATTTACACGAATAATTGATTTATATATCAAACCTGAATATAGAAAAAATGGAATAGGTAAATTATTAATAGAAAAAGCCAAAGAATGGTCTGTAAATCGGAAACATGATTATTTGGAATTAATGGTTCTTGATAATAATGAAATAGGTAAAAACTTTTATAAAAAAGAAAACTTTGTTACAACATCAAATACAATGAGATATATTTTATAATAATGGAAGTATTTATGAAAAAGTTGAACTTAATTTTTAATCAAAGACTGGAAAAACAGCTTGAATTTATTATTGAAATTGATAAAGTAAAAAATATTTTAAGAAAATCAAAATTATTTGACGGAAATCGTTTTGCAAATGACGCGGAGCATTCCTGGACAATATGTATATTTTTAGAGGTTATATAATGATTGAAAAAAAAGAAAAAACAAACAATACAGAGTGGAAAAAGCGTTTTGATAAAAATAACAGACCACACAATTCAAATAATGGTATGCTAGGTTTTTGGGAAGATTTTTGGACAGATGAAACATTAAAAATGT
>WQYB01000196.1 GCA_009781475.1 Treponema sp. | reverse complement strand
TATTTCCACAAATCCCGGATATAAAATGGCGGAATGATATAACACGCGAAGATTATGATTTTATAAAAGAAAATTATTTACACACAATTAGCAATTTGACATTATCTGGTTATAATAATCCTTTGGGTAATAAAACATTCATAGAAAAAAGAGACATGGAAGAAAAGGGATATAAATATAGTCGTTTATGGCTTAATAAATATTTATCACAAATTGATAAATGGAACAGGGAAAACTTAGAGAAACGTTTTGATATACTAAAGGATAGATTTTTTCAAATATGGGATTACCCATTAGGAATACAGGATTCAATATCTAATAATGAAGTTAATATATTTCAGGCAGAAGACCCAACAGGGAAGACTCTTGAATATGTTGTTTTCTTTGATCAAAAATACGAAAAGCCAACATTTGCAGGAATATATAAAATTATATTATCTCAATTGTATGAACTGCAACCGCAATCTTTTCTTGAAAGCAAATTAGCTGAGAGATTAATGTTCGTATCTAAAGATAATCCAAAAAAGCCTTCGCGACCAATACCATTAGATGGAACTTATGTTGTAGAAGGTAATTTAAGTAGTATTGCAATTCTTCAAAATCTAAAGATTGTTTTAAGCAGATTTAATCTTGAAGATGAAGTTGTAATCAAGTATAATTAAAAAAATAATTATGAAGCTATCGCGTTAAAATGATATCAACTTCGCCTTTTTTTGAAGACCTGTTGCCAATGATTTCTGTCTGCGTGCGTTTTGTAACAGGGTTATCAATTATTTTTTTCTTATAATCATTAAAATATTTATTTAATATAGATTTCGTTGTATTTAATGTAAATTCTCTTGCATCTGTTCGTATGTAGATAGTCGCGTTTTTTTTCATCATTTTTGAACATTTGGAAAATACAGTTTCCAAAAGGTTGGAATATTCAATTTTATTATTAAATCGCCCCTTGTGTTTTTCTATTGCTGTTATTGTGTTTTCGTTATTACCTAGCATCCATAACCTAAGCCATTGGTCTATATGATAATCTGTTATTGAACAATAAGGCGGCGAAGTAAATAATAAAGAATATTTTTGTTCTTTTATAGAAATGTTTTCAAGTAATTCTGTACTGTCACCATATTTTACTGAGCAATCTGTAGATATAGACGGTCTACCTTTAGCATAACGCCATTCAATTTTTTTTAGTAAAAAATCATAAGGATCTAGTAAAGGAGGTTTTTTCATGCCATTTTCCTTCCACCATTTTATAGAATATGGTATACCTAGTGATTTTGTCATTGGCATCTGATTTGATAAACCTTCACCTCTTTTTCCTTGTAATGCAGAAAGGATAATAGCCATTAATGTTGAATCAGTATTGTTTGTTTGCCAATTTAAAAAAGTACGAGCAGCAAAGAGAAATTTTAAAACTTCATCACAAAAACACATTCTGTAAAATATTTCTGCTTTTTCTGTACGTTTTGTATAAATATTTCTTTTTGCATATATTTCATAAAGCCGTGCAATTACTTTTTCTTTTGGAGCTGGATGTAATTTAACTTTTCCGTAAAGCCATCCTACAGGATTTATTTCAATTCCCAAGCTGTTTCTTCCCAAAACTCCTCCAGCATATATACTAGAACCTCTGCCTGCAAACGGATCGATAATAAAATCACCTTTGTTAGAATATTTTTCTACAACATCAAATGCAAATTCAACAGGAAACATAGCATAGTATGGTCCAAAACGCGCCCATCTGGATTCGGCAGTTTGATGTGTTTTTGTAATCAGATCGATATCAACCATTTTCCGACTTCTCTCTGAGTTCTCTTGCAATTTTTTCAAATAGTTTGGTTCCCATATTGAGAGGAATGGCTGCCTCAGCATGAGCAGATATTAGTGGAGAAAGGGAATTTGGATACCTATTAGACACAACCTTGTCCAAGAGAGACATTACATCAGACAAACGAGAAAATTTTTCTGGTTCTGCAGTCTTAATGTCTTTCTGAAACTTATTATACCATGCGACTACTGGAACGATTCTTTGTCCAGAAGCAGCTTTGTAAAAGAATTTTCTGCCAAAATATGTATCCTGTCCATAAGGTTTTGTGCTTTGCGAAAAAATTATATTCTCTTTTATATAGTCATCAGTTAAGAGCAAAGCTGATTGATTGGGGAATATATCTGGGTTACCTTCTTTTGAAGTATCTATATCTCTGAAATGATTAAAAAACATTCCGGACTTTTCTATTCCTATTATCATCATATCATGACCATTTATAACTTTTTGTTTTTCATTTATACGAATTATTTCTGCTTCTATAACTTTGGTAAGCCATGACGAAGTGCTAAAAACTGCAAGAGGACCATCTATGATAAATGAAATTCGTCTAAGAGTCGATAAAAAATCTTTTTGCTCGCAGTATCTTAAAAAGTTTATTAACCACAACTTCTCCAAAGTTGACATTATTTGACCAAAAAGTTCGCCATTTGTACCACTTGGATTCATTAATTCATGTAGGCGAAGAGCATCTGTAGAATATAATGGCTCTCCAGAATCCGGACAAACATATTCTCCAAAACCATAGATCATTTCTTTTTCTATATCATCTATTGGGCTATCTGGTTTTTTGGCATCAGGAAAATGATCTATTTTTAATTTTAAAAGATGTTCATAAGTTTCCAGAATAGTTTCTCCGCCATTTAGAGCTCTGCTGTTTTTAAAATCTTCGTATAAAGCTTTTCTTAAAGAGGATTTTGCATCTTTGTCATTATCAAGAATTATATTGCATCCGGGAAAGCAGCTTTCCTGTGTAGCTGGAGTTTCGGTTTTTCTAAATAGCTTTGGATCGATTATATCTTCTTTTTCCAGTTGGCTAATAAGTTTAAGATCTATTAATACAGCAGCTATTGTTACATATCCATATTCAGCGCCTGGAAAACCTTTTTCTGGATGCCCTTCAAG
>WQYB01000195.1 GCA_009781475.1 Treponema sp. | reverse complement strand
TTTTCTCTGGATATCAGCGAAAAAAATATTTTTCCAGAACTTGTTGAACTTTCACAGCCAATAGTTGAAAAGGAATATTCATCTATTGCAAAAAAATATTCGATGTATATTATTGGATGTTATCTTGTTAAACATGATAATCTTATTTATAACGCTGCTTCGATATTTGACAGAAACGGAAAGATAATCGGAGAATACAGAAAGACGCATCTGCCTGCAAATGAAACATGGCAAATTTCACCCGGTGAAAGTATTGATGTATTTGAACTTGATTTTGGAAAAATCGGAATTTGTATTTGTTACGATATGATGTTTCCCGAAACAGTTCAAATTCTTGCGTTAAAGGGCGCGCAAATTATTTTTCATCCGACATTCGGTTATGGCTGGAATGATTTTATCGGAGAAGCCGCTTTAAAAGTCAGAGCTAATGATAACGGAGTATATATTGTAACTTCAAAAAATTATAAATATAACGCGGCAGGAAAAAGCAGCATAATTGATTATTGGGGAAATGTTCTTATTGACGCAGGTTTTGAAAAAGATGTTATCGTAACAAAAGAAATCGATCTTGATATTATTAAAGAACAGCCGTCCTGGTATTTTAATTCATATATGACAGACATCACAAATGTAACAGATCGAATGCGCAAAGAAAGAAGACCCGAAATTTATTCCATGATTTGCGAGCAAAATGAAAAATTAATAGTATCTGATCTGGAAAAAAAGAAAATAATTATCGAAGCGATAAAAAAGGGAGAATGCCGTTGGCAGTAAAAAATTTAAAAATTTGTGTTATAGGATGCGGCGATATAGTAAAATCAAGACACGGACCTGCATACCAAAGATATAAATCTGAAAATCCTGATGTTGAATTTTTAGCCTGCTGTGATATTGATGAAGCCAGGGCAAACGAAATTAAAAATACTTTTGGTTTTGGTTCAGCTTACACCAGTATTGATAAAATGCTAACACAGCAAAAACTTGACGCTGTCTGTCTTATTATTCCGGTTACTTTGGCAGCGGCAGAAGCGTTAAAAATTTTAGAGCTTGGTATTCCGCTATTAATGGAAAAACCACCAGGGGTTATAAAAGAAGAAACTCAACGTTTAATAAAAGCCGCTGACAAAAATAATGTTTCGCATTTAATTGCTTTTAACCGCCGTTACGCTCCGCTTATAAGAAAATTAAAACAATTATTGGACAATGAATATTCAAACCTGAAAATCCAAAGTATTCAATACGACATGTTTCGGGTTAACAGGAATAATGAAGATTTTTCTACTACGGCAATACATGCTATTGATGCGGCAAAATTTATTGCCGCTTCCGATTATCAAAAAATAAATTTTACATATCGTGATTATCCTGAACATGGAAATAATGTATTTGATGTTTTCATGGAATGTAAAATGAAAAATGAAACAATTATCAATATAAATATTTGTCCAATAACAGGTATGAATATGGAAAGAATTACCGTTAATTTGTTTAACCATACTTTTTTTCTGGATTATTTAAGTAACGATTTAAATCCTTTTGGCCGGTTAATATTAATGCAAAAAAATAAAATTATACTTGATATAACATGTAATGATACATTGGAAGGAAAAGAAGAATTTGAAAGAGAAGGTTTTTATTACGAAAATAAACATTTTTTTGATTGTATTAAAAATGGTATTAAACCTTCAGGTGATTTCAGATCAGCTCTGCAATCGGTAGAAATTTCAGAATTTATACGTAATAAAAAAGAAGAATACATTTTACAAGAGGATATATTATGAAAGACCTTCTAAAAAGTATGGGTTACTACACAGGCTGGCAGCTTGCAGGAATTCCCGGCGGAATCCCAAATGTAACAAATGTTCATACAATAATAGAAGCGTTAGATTTTAATAACGGCGAAATTGATGCCGCCGCGGCGATTAATGCGGCGATTCAATCTGCGGGGGATGTTGCGTCAAAAGAAAATATCCAAGTTGTGTTATTGTCCGAAGGTATTTTTAGAATAAGCAAAACAATCCGTATGGACAGATCTTTCGTTGTTTTGCGCGGAGCAGGGATAGATAAAACAATAATCCGTGGAATTAATGCAGTGCCAGGTACGATTGTACTTGGATGGTTAGATAGGGAAGGCAAATATCCTGTGTATCACACTCCCGCTATTAATGTATTAAATGATTTAAAAATCGGCGATACAAAAATAGAAGTAACTGATGCTAGTGCTTTCAATGTTGGCGATATTTTAAAACTTGACCGTCTCGCTGACGACAACGGTGATACTTATGGAGCTGCCGGAGGGACAGAATGGCTGCGTAACGGACAGTTTTTTATTAGAAATAAAACAAACGGAGAAAATGGTCCAGCATCTATTGATGGCGTTCGCCCTGTCTCACAGTTTATCGAGATTGAAAAAATAGAAGGAAACACGTTACATCTAAAAAATAAAATTAATATTAATTTTAATACTAAATTAAATTCACAGGTGTGGAATACAAACGCATCAAACTATCAATATATCGGTATCGAAGGATTTAAATTACAAACAGTAGAAGCTGTAAAACGCACAAGCAATTGGGATTATAATCCGCCGGGGATAAGTGTGTCTTTGGCAAGTTCTTATTGCTGGGTAAAGGATATCGAAAGCGACGGTAAATATATCGACGAGTTGGGAAGGGGATTTAAAGGGCAGCATATAAGATTAAATGGTTTTAGAAATATTGTAAGCGGCTGTTATGTTCACGATTCGCAAGACAATAGACCCGGCGGAAACGGATACGGCATTCAATTTCATGGAACCGACAGCATTATCGAAAATAATATATGCGATAAACTTTGCAAACCGCTGCAAGGATATGCGTCTAACGGCGGAAATGTTATCGCTTACAATTATGTGCCAAACACGGAAACAGGCAGTTTTGAAGGACCGTATCCTGTAAAACTTATTTCCTGGATGGAAACCGCAATTGACGC
>WQYB01000194.1 GCA_009781475.1 Treponema sp. | reverse complement strand
AATAAGCTGAATATAAATAATAATGAACTTTTGGTAAAACACCTTCAAGAGCCGTCTTTGAAAAATATTATTCATGCGGAAAATGGAATTATTCCTGTTTTCGCTAAATGGAGTACAGTTGCTGATAATTTAGGTTCATCAATTAATTTTACAACAACCAATGAAAAAATAAACGGACAATATCATTTATGCTATAATATTTCCGGGGTATTTAATACTGATTCTAATTCATATGCCGGGGTTTATACCCATCCTGATCCTTCCACACTTGAATTAATGAAAAAAATGACTTCTTTTTCTTTTAAGGTTTTAGGTGACGGGAATTTTTATTTGGTATTAATTCCGACATTAGAAACAACAAAAGCCGGAAATAACAATCATTATCATAAAATATTTGAAACTAAAAAAGATAAAGTATCAGAAATCCATGTAAAAATAAGTGATCTTGTTCAATTCGATTATTATGGGAAAAAGGTAAAATTTAATTTAAACAATATAGTAGCTTTTCAATTTAATGCATATAGTACCGGAAATATAAATTTAAAAATCTGGGATATCAAGTTTTATTTATAAAACTACCTATATAAAAACCTAAAAATCTTTAGGTTAATTTCACCTCTTTTCTGTTGTTTAATATATGTAATGACACTCATGGAGGAAATTAATGAAAAGTAATAATTTTATACGTTATACAGCAATTGTTGTATTATTTACCATAATCGGTATTTCTGCCGCTTTCGCAAATCCGCCTGCAACTCCAAGACAGTTCAATGATATAACAGCTACTCAGCTTGTTGCTAATATTGGAATAGGTTGGAATTTAGGCAATGGTCTTGATGTTATTCCCGAAACTCCTGAAGCAACAGCAAATTTTAGAAATAACTTTTCTATTTCACAAATGGAATCATATTGGGGACATCCTCCGGCTACAAGAGCGAATATTACCGCTGTAAAAAACGCAGGTTTTAATGCGATAAGAATTCCTGTTTCCTGGTCAAATGCTGTCGATTCTAATTTTAATATCCGCGCGGACTGGATGGCTCGAGTAACAGAAGTTGTTAACTGGGCTGTAGAAAACGATATGTATATTATTCTTAATACACATCATGATGAAGAAATCTTTAAGTTTACTAACAGGGAAGTTGAAGCCTCTCTTAGAGCATTCAGAAGAGTTTGGGAGCAGATTGCACATAACTTTAGAAACTACAACGAAAAACTTGTATTCGAAGCGTTAAACGAACCCAGAACAAAAGGAGTTTCGCATGAATGGAGCGGAGGCAACGCTGCAGAAAGAACAAATCTAAACAGGCATTATCAGGTTTTTGTTGATGTAGTAAGAGCGAGCGGAGGTAATAACGATAAAAGAATACTAATGGTTAATACTTATGGAGCCGGAGGAATTGCAGCGGCAGTTAACGGACTTGATCTTCCGAATGATACAGTGCCAAATAAATTGATTGTTTCTGTACATGCCTATGATCCTCATCCTTTTTGTGCTCCTGCTTATGCAGGAGGTACTGCTACAACCTGGAGTGTAAATAATTCCAGAGATACAAGAGCGATTCTAGACATCTTAAGACCTGTTTATGACAAGTTTATAAGGAATGGAATCCCGGTAATATTAGGCGAGATTGCTTCATGGGATAAAAATAATACCGCAGACAGAGCAGCACATGCAGAATATTATGTAAATTATGCCAAAAGTTTAGGTATGGCTTGTTTCTGGTGGGATGCGGCTGGCATGAGTATTTTAAACAGATATTCAAGTACGTTTGATTTTCCAGAAATTGTAAATGCTTTAATGAGAGGAGCAGGAGTTAACGCACGGGTTCTGCCTCCAATGCCGGCTGTAGAAGGCACTGCCGCTGTTTTTCCATTAGGTGGATGGGGTGCAGGAGGTGATAATAATTCCAGATTCACACAATTAAATCAAAGATTTCAGGGGACTTTGGCAAGAGACGGGTGGCTCCTTATTAACGCTAATCCTGATGCCGCTACGTTAAATCTTATGAGAACAATGCGATCATTTTCTTTTATGGTTTTAGGTGACGGCAAACGCTACGAAGTAATGTTACCAACTACCGACACTAATGTTGCGCATAACCATTATCGTTTTTCATTTACAGCTCCCGCCGGTGTAGCAACAAGAATAACCGTCAATGTTCCTGCGGATCTTAGACAAGCCAATTGGGGCGGTGTCGGTGTCGTTCCTTTTAACCAGAGGAATGTGCAGCATTTTCTTTTTGCACCATCGGCTCCGGGAACATTTGACCTTGCTGTTTGGGATGTGAGGATAATTCAGTAAGGTGAAGTTATTTAGAAAGTTTTTCCAGAATGTCTTGAGCTGTATATTTGTTAATTTTTGAATGTCTTGGAACTTGAGTAAACTCATGAGTACGCGGGTTTTCATAAATATCATGTTTACTGCCATGTCTGATAAACACAGCCCCGTACTTTCGCATCAGTTTAAGTAATTGTTCTCTTTTCATGCGGGAATTTTTATTTTTCCAGCTTTGCGGATTGCTGCCAAATGTTTTTTTTCTTCTTGTCTAATTTCATAAACTTCTTTAAGAGCTTCTTCGAGTTCTTCAATAGTTAAACCTTGAGTTGAATCCTTTGGATAATCATTAAGAAAACCAACAAAAAATTCGCCGTCCTGCCAATAAGTGTAATCTAATTCCATGAATATAAATATAACATTTATATAAGAATTGTCAAGTTTAAAACTAAATCTAAGTATATTGAAAATTATTCTATTTCTGTTATTATCAATATAAATGGACAAAACCACTGCCAAAAATGCAGCTACCGCTTCAAAAACCATTACTCTAACAAAACGTGAGCAGGAAATATACACCATATTGCTTGAAGGAGCTTCACCTAAAGATATTTCATTTTCATTGAAAATAAAACCGGAAACAGTGTATTTTCATCAAAAAAATATTTTTTTTAAATTAAATGTAGAAAATATAAATGAATTTT
>WQYB01000193.1 GCA_009781475.1 Treponema sp. | reverse complement strand
TGATGTTAGAGATTCAGAAGCGTCAAAGTCTGATTTGAATATCTCTACTAACCAACTTATTCCATCCGGTAAAAACTCTTTTTCTCCAATTGTTGAAAAAACTTTGATTGCTGATGAAGTTAGGTTTTTTCCTTTTTCAAGAAGCGCTCTTTTATAAAAGTCTTTTTTTCCGTTCAAAGCGTCCCAATTAAATTCATTCGGAGTGCCATTGAAACTAAAAAGTAAAAATTGGATGTCCAATAAAAGTTTTTCAGATAAAGGGTGGTTACTGTTAGTTGGAATTAAATTGAAGAGAACTTCCCAAAGATTCCAAAATTTTGTTAATTGTTGTTCATATCGCTGTGAATCAATATTTGAATTACCGTTGTCGTATAACTTTACCACAAAATAATCTAAGGTAGTCTCCACAAACTTTATCAAATCATTTTTTCTGCTAAATCTCCGATTTACTGGAGCATTTAATAGTGAATGAACTAATGCTGTTAAAACAGGTTTTGAGAAATCAAGGTTTGCGTTCAAAAGCAGGTCTGCAAGATATTGTTCAATGTCAAGAACTGATCCGTAATGAAAGTTATGGTATTGTTTTGTTCCATCATCTTCTTTAGTAAAATCATCAAGCACAATATGTAACACGTGATTAATGAAATCTGAAAATTCTTTATCTGCTGTATTGTAAGGCGTAATCACAAAAGCTCTTGCAAGTAAATAGCCTTCACTTGTTTTTAAGTTTATTTCTGAAAGGTCTAATTTTAAATTTTTATCAGATGAAACCTCCTGAACAAATTTTTCTTCATTTTTCTTTGCTGTATTTAATCTGTTTGAATCGTAATCGTCATAAAAATACGGATTGGCTTTTCTATAAATGGAATGCTTGATTAATCCAAACCAAACTCTTCTTGCTTCATAAGGATAATGAGTAAAAAATATTTCTCTAACGTATTCTGTGATTTTATCAATCTCATGGTCGTCAAATGGTGCAGACAGCATATAAATCATCAACGCTATTATACCATTTTTATCTTCATCATAATTTACGTTTTGCATAAGTAAGTGAAAAGAAGATAAAGCGGTAATATTTTCCATTATATTGAAACTCGTGTTAAGACTAAAGTTTCGATTAAGCGTATTCTGAAGAATAGAAACTATTGCATTAAAAATTGTTTCGATACACCATTTTTTTTGTGTTTCATTGAGGTCTATAGAAAAATCTCTTAAACCCAATACAGCCAAAGTAACAGGTTGATCATAAGGAGTATTAAAAGTTTCTAATTTAGAGTATTGTTCATAACAAGATAACCATGCTGAAAATTCGATGTCTTCTTTCTTTTCATAAGCTTTTGTTAGCAATCCCCAAAAATTCATTGCCTCGCAATTAGTTTCGCAACTTTCTTTATTGGATTCTATAAATTCGGTAACATCTTTATCATATTCAGGCTGAATTAGAAAACCGCCAAGTTTTTCATCATAAATTCCTATCTTATTGTAATTTCTAATATCCATTTCAATTAGAATCTTTTTCCATAGGATGTCATCTTTGAGAAGATGTACTTTTAGTTTATCGAATATTTGATGAATTTGTTTGTTTAATGTTCTGATATTTAATTGATAATCGAAAATAAAGTCTCTAAGCCCTCTTTGATGTTTTCTTCTATGAGGCAATTGATTTGATTTCAAACGTTCTTCACGTGCAAATGGAATCTGATTATCAATTGGAGAAAAATGAGATGATTCTTTGATAGCTCTATGTAAGTCCCAATCATAAAATTCCCGAACTGATAAAAGAGGGAGCATCGCCTCTTCAACTTCTTCGGGATAAGCAATTGCTACACTTGTTAAAACTGCTAATGGAGCAATATTGTTACTGTTTTTAATAACATAATCAAACATAAATTTGAGATTCTTTTTACTTAAATCTGTTTTTATGACAGCAATTTCTAATAAGAACTTTTCAAGGCTCATTAGCAAAGATTCCAAAGTGTAGTTAGTAACACTTAAGCCTCTGTATGCTGCCCATAATTCCCATGCTGCCCAATTTTTTATTACCATTCCGTTATTTAGTTCAATTTCTATTTGGGAGATTTGATGCTTGTATTCACAATTAGCATTTATATAAAATTCAACCGAATAATTTATGAAGTCAATGATAAATTTCAGCCCGATAACCGGATGAAAATAAAGTAAGTTATAAACTGGCGTTTTGTAGATTCCCGAAGGAGAAAAGGTAAACTTATCCCTGATTCCCCAACATTCCTCATCACGCAAAGGTTGTTTTGAAAAGAATATATCTTTATCTGAAAAGTTTGTTTTATCTAATGGAACATACTTCCAGTTTTTCCAAGCAGTTTCAATAATCAGCTCAGGCAATTCTTTTATTAACCGCAGATGTCTTGTGCCTGAAAGACATTCACTAATTACACTTTTATAAAATGAATTTAATTTCCAAGGTTCTCGATTTTCTTTATTTGTAAATGCTCTTGCAACAAGCAGCCTTATATCTTCTTTTGAAATTTCAGCCAAATCCAACAGTATTTCAATTAAATTGTTGATTTGCTTTTGTCGATCTCTTTTTTGCCAAAATTCTTGTCCATCTTCAATTTCTCTCATATAATGAAGAACAATATCTTTTGTAACCTTTAACTCGTCTTTGCCAAGGGTTTCATATTGAAACAACAATCGCCAATGCCAGCCTGTAAGGAAATTGATTACGGTAAGTTTGATTATATCTAATTGAATAATGTGTTTTTGAATAAAAAACAATGCTTCTTTCCAACCTGAACCGTTTGGTAACAAAAAATTATTATTGCTTTGGTTGCTCTCTTTGCAACAGGTCTTTATTATATGCAAGCATCTATTAAAAAAGGCTGCATTATTATTAAGAAGTTCTGTTTCAAAAGCCGTAAAAAATGAGCTGCTACTTTCTGATTTAAAGACGGCAATCAACAACTCATCAGCCCAATATTTGTCAATGGTTTGATCAGAAATTGCTGCCTTAATCAACTCATT
>WQYB01000192.1 GCA_009781475.1 Treponema sp. | reverse complement strand
TAATATCAGGCGGACATTTCATAATGATGAGTGGTGGTTTGCGGTTGAGGATGTTGTGTTAGCACTTATTGATTCAAATGACCCTAAGCAATACATCAAGCGGATGAAGCAGCGAGATGAGCAATTAAAAGAAGGGTGGGTACAATTTGTACCCACCCTTTCAATGGAAACAGCCGGCGGCATTCAAAAGGTTAGCTGCGCTAACATTCAAGGCATTTTCCGTATAATCCAATCAATACCAAGCAAAAAAGCTGAACCTTTCAAAAGATGGCTATCAAAAGTAGGCCACGAGCGCATTTTAGAAATTGAAAATCCTGAACTCGCCCAACAGCGTATGAGAGAAATACACTGCTTACATATTGACTAACGGCTGATTGATGAACATCTAAAGCATTATTACGTTATTCTGTCAACAAAATGCCTTTTTTTCTGTATGTGTATCTTACAAAAAGACCTATCATTGACGATTTCTGGCTAACTCTTGATATTTGTAATTCGTTTGTTGTACTGGTATACTTTAAACCGATTAAGCAGCCGTGATTGCTATTTCCCAAATCAACTGCCGCAGAAAAATTATATGCGTATCCACCATCGCTATCGAACATTAACATAGGCATATTTGTCTGATTTGCAATCCACGAAAGACCAACCGAAAATCCAAGCTGCACCAAAGGTATTGGGTAATAAATTACTCCGGGGCCAATCAAATAGGAATTAAATTGTATGTAGTCTGAACCGTCGTCAAATCTATGTCCTATTCCGCCAGTTTCACCCACAATATAAAGAGGTTTATCGGCAACCGGCCCATATCCAATTTTTAATCCCAGTTCAGTCGCAACGTCACTAACTCCGGGCCCTGCAAGTTTAGAAAAGTTCGTGCCATCCATTTTAGTTGTAGCAGAGCCTACACCCAAGCCTGCATCAAAATAAATGCCCTGAGCCCAAACGGGTGACGCGAATACCATAGCAAGTGAAAAGCCTACTGCTACTATAATAGATTTCGTTCTATTCATAAGGTTTTCCTGTTATTATGCCCCACTTACAGGGCCATAATTTCTTTGTAAAAGGCAAATTACGTATCAAAAATAAAAAATAGTTTAGTTACACAGCATTTCCAATTTAAAATGTAAAAATATCTACAAGATACATTCTTTTGCATTTTAATAAATTTCCTTCTGAGTATTGATGTTGGAACTTTTTGCTGTTAAATGTATAATATTAAGATGAGCGATGGAACTTTAATTATTGCCTTGAGTATCGTAGGCGCAATTGTGTTTGCGTTTTTTATCGCTTTTGTAGCTTGGTATAATAAACAAGGACAGAAACGAAATAGAGAGTTATTAGAAACCGTAACAAGTTTGAATCGAGGAACAAAAAGTGAACAAAACTTGGTATTAAAGTTTTTGAAAAATGGTATATCGTCGAAAGCAATTTTTCATGATTTGTACATCCAAAAACCAAACGGCGAGTATTCGCAAATTGATTTAGTGATTGCAACAAAAGCGGGCATAATTGTTATTGAAGATAAATATTATGGTGGTTGGATTTTCGGAAATGGTAAGCACGATAATTGGACAAAGGTAATGGCATTCGGTGATGAAAAATATAAATTTTATAATCCAATAAAACAAAATGCTTGGCATATTAATTATCTGCAGAAAGCCTTGCGTGAGAGCATACCATTTTATTCAGTAATTGTTTTCAGTGGCAGTTGTAAATTGCGAGATATTTCAAATATACCTGATGGAACTTTTGTTATATATCATCAACAAGTTTTACAGATTGTAAACACAATAATGAATGGTGAACCTGTTAATTATAAAGACAGGCATAATATTATAAAGGTTCTTAAAAGAGGTGTAGAAAATGGAAATGACGTAAGCATTAGAGAGCGACATCGAGTTCATGTAGCAAAACAAAAACGAAATTAGTGATTGTGGATTGGTTTTATTTGGTAATAATATAATTTATTTTATAATCATTAGTATATAAGGATTTTCAGAAAGAGGTATTTATGCATAATATTATTTTAATGGGATCTTATCATGCTGATAAAGGTAACTGTAATCACACTGAATTATTAAGAATTATTGAAAATATAAAACCAGATGTAATCTTTGAAGAAAAACCCTCATTGTATTATGATTTTTATTATAAGGATAAAACTAGAAGCTGTTTAGAAAGTGATGCTATAAATTTATATTTAGAAAACAATTCTTTAATTCAAATTCTAGTTGATGATGAAGTAATACTGCCAGAAAATTCAAAATATTTGTATGAGCAAATTGAAAAACGAAGTGGCAACTACAGAAATTTAATCGATACTAACTCTTATCGGGTTTCTAAATATGGCTTTAAATATTTAAACAGTGTTGATTACCTGAATTATCATCAAGTATTGGAAAATGAAATTGAAGAGACTTTGAAATTTATAAATAATGATAAGTTGTTTCTCATCAGAAAAGCATGGCTTGAATGGGAAGAAAAACGTGATAACGAAATGATGAAAAAAATTTATAACTATAGTAAAAGTAATAATTACAATATAGGTATATTCTTAGTTGGTGCAGCACATAGAGCCTCTATTATTAAAAAAATCCCTGTTTATAATACAAAGGAAAGTAAAACATTAAACTGGAATTATAGTGAATATGAGGATATTAACAAAAGAAAATAAGTTCAAGCTCAAATGAGCAAACCGTAAACACCATAGGTGTATTTTAAAACACCAAGATGTGTTTCCCGTAGCCAACTCATAAACTTATTGCTAAAAACAGAAAATTCGTTTATATTATATTACTAAGTCACGCAATTTTTACTCTCTTTCAATTTCTCATTTTCTAAATTCTCAATTTCCTTTCAATAAAACAACATATATAACCGCTTACAAATTGTAGATGGTTCAATACGGTAATTATAAAAACAATCAACCAATAAAGGACATAACGCGATGAGTGATCTCAAAAACGAAATCAAATTGTTTGAACAAAAACAAGTTCGTACCGAATGG
>WQYB01000191.1 GCA_009781475.1 Treponema sp. | reverse complement strand
TGATGTTAGAGATTCAGAAGCGTCAAAGTCTGATTTGAATATCTCTACTAACCAACTTATTCCATCCGGTAAAAACTCTTTTTCTCCAATTGTTGAAAAAACTTTGATTGCTGATGAAGTTAGATTTTTTCCTTTTTCAAGAAGCGCTCTTTTATAGAAGTCTTTTTTTCCGTTCAAAACATTCGAACCAATTAGATTTGGGACATCATCTAAAACATTTCTAATCAAAAATCTAACGTCAAATAAAAGTTTTTTAGATAAAGGGTGATTACTGTTAGCTGGAATTAAATTAAAAAGAACTTCCCAAAGATTCCAAAAATTTGTCAATTGTTGTGCATATAGATTTGGAGCGGCATTTGAATTACCGTTGTCGTATAATGTTGTCACAAAATAATCTAATGTAGTTCCCGCAAACGCAGCCACGTCGCTTCCTTCAAATCTATGGCTTAATGAAGCGTTTGATACCGAATTAACCAATGTTGTTAAAATAGTTTTTGAAAAATCAAGGTTTGCGTTCAAAAGTAAATCTGCAAGATATTGTTCAATATTCAGAATTGATTCGTGATTGAATTGACGTGACCGCCTTGCCCTGTTACAGGAGAAATCATCCTCTTTGGGAAAATCATCAAGCACAATAGGTAAAACGTGATTAATGAAATCTGAAAAATCTTTGTCTGCTGCATTGTAAGGCGTAATTACAAAAGCTCTTGCAAGTAAATAACTTTCACTCTTTTCTATGTTTATTTCTGAAAGGTCTAACTTTAAATTTCTATCAGAGGAAATTTTTTGAACAAATTCTTCTTCTTTTTTCTCTTCAATCTCCATTATGTTTTCATCATAGTAGCCTTTGAAATGTGGATTGGCTTTTCCGTAAAATGAATACTTAATGAGTCCAAGCCAAACTCTTTTTGCTTCGTGAGGATAATAAGTGAAGAATGTTTCTCTAACGTATTCAGTGATTTTGTCAATTCCATTGTTGGGGAATAATGGTTCTGATAGCATATAAATCATCAAAGCTATTATTATACTTTTATCTTCATCATTATTTGCGTTTTGCATAAGTAAGTGAAATGAAAATAAAGCAATCTCCTTTTCCATTGAATTGAAACTCCTGTTAAGATCGGAGTCCCGATAAAATGTACCATGAATAATAGAGGCTATTGTGTTTGAAATTACTTCTAAACACCATTTTTTCTGTGACTCATCAAGATTTGCGGCAAAATCTCTTAGTCCCAATACTGCCAAAGTAACAGGCAGATCATAAAGTCGGTTTAAAGTTTCTGATGACGAGTATTGTTCATAGCAAGATAACCACAATGAAAAATCTATAACGTCGTTCTTTTTATAAGCATTCAAAAGCTGCTCACAAAAATTCATTGATTTAGAATAACCATCAGCAATTTTTTGTTCAAATTCTACATACTTAGCAACATCATCATCATATTCAGGCATAATTGGAAAGCCACCAAGTTTCTCATCATAATTGCCTAATTTATTATAATTTCTAATATCTATTTTTTCTAAATCCGTTTTCCACGCTATATTATCTTTAAGGAGCTGTGTTTTTAGCTTATCGAATATTTGATGAATTTGTTTATTTAATGTTCTGATGTTAAATTGATAATCGAAAATAAAATCTCTAAGCCCTCTCATGTACTTTTTTCTATGAGGCAGCTGATTTGATTTCCCACGCTCTTCTTGCGCAAATGGGATATGAATATCCATTGGATTAAGGGAAGAGGATTCGCCTATAGCTCTATTTAAATCCCACTCATAAAATTCTCGGACAGATAAAAGAGGCAGCATCGCTTCTTCAACTTCGTCAGGATAAGCAATTGTGACACTTGTTAAAACTGATAATGGAGCAATATTGTTACTGTTTTTAAGAACATAATCAAACATCAATTTGAGGATTTTCTTACTTACATCTGTTTTTTCGATAGCGGTTTCTAATAAAAACTTTTCAAGGCTCATTAACAAAGATTCCAAAGCATAGTTTGTAACACTAAAACCTCTATATATCATCCATAATTCTCGTGCAGCCCATATTTTTGTTTTTGTTTCGTCATTTAATTCTATTTCTATTTGGTAAATTTCATGCTTGTATTCGCAATTAGCCTTTACATAAAACTCAATCGAATAATTTATGAATTCAATGATGAATTTCAATCCTATATTTGGGTGAAAACGAAGTAAATTATAAAATGGGGTTTTGTAAATACCCGATGGGGAAAAAGAGAACTTATCTTTTATTCCCCACCATTCTTCATCATGCAAAGACTGTACTGCGAGAAGTCTATTTTCGCCTGTGAAGTCGGTTTTTTGGGGTGGAGTATATTTCCAGTTTTTCCAAGCAATTTCAATAATCAATTCAGGTAATTCTTTTATTAAACGCAGATGTCCTGTACCGGAAAGGCATTCATTAATCACATTTTTATAAAACGAATTTAATTCCCAAGATTCTCTATTCTCTCTATTTATAAACGCTCTTGCAACAAGTTGTTTTATATCTTCTTTTGAAATTTCAACCAAATCCAACAGGATTTCAATTAACTCATTTGATTTGCTTCTGGTACTTTCTTTTTGCCAAAATTTTTGTTTATCTTCAATTTCCTTTATATAATGAAGAACAATGATTTTTACAGCCTTTAGTTCTTCTTTACCAATGGCGTTGTATTGAAACAGTAATAGCCAATACCAATCTGTAAGAAAATTGATTATAGAAAGTTTGATTATATCTAATTGAATAATGTGTTTTTGAATAAAAAACAATGCTTCTTTCCAACCGGAACCAACCGGCAATAAAAGATTGTTGTCGTTGTCTTCGTGGTAGCTTTCTTTGCAACAGGTCTTTATTATATGCAAGCATCTATTAAAAAAGGTTGCATCGTTGTCAAGAAATTCTGTTTCAAAAGCCGTAAAAAATGAGCTGCTACTTTCTGATTTAAAGACGGCAATCAACAACTCATCAGCCCAATATTTGTCAATGGTTTGATCAGAAATTGCTGCCTTAATCAACTCATT
>WQYB01000190.1 GCA_009781475.1 Treponema sp. | reverse complement strand
TTGGAAATGTTAAGGCTGTCGCAAGAATTACAAGTATGCCCAATGATCAAATTATCATGTACGTAGAAGAACTAAGAAAGAAAGCCAAAGAGGAGAAAAAAAGTAAACAACAAGACTCATCGGTTTCGCCAATCGTTTCAAGAATAGTTAGGCTCCTTACGGATAATCCGCAAATTCAAAAAGAGACGCTTGACGTTTTGCAGATCAGATTAAGACATTTGTCGCATCAGCAACCGCAAAAAGTAGAAACACAGGAAATGGCTTTTCGTTAAAATTACACAATAAAACAAAGTATTAATGCAGCGCAAGCCATTATAGATGCCTTTAAAGAAAATCGGTTATAATCGAAATACGCGCGTAAACCGCTGTATGTTTCGGATATAACCGAAACTTTTTAGCAAGGTCAAATATTGGCACTAACATATTATGTCTGCATAAAGTGCCGTTTTTCGGTACCTTTCGCAACCATCTACAAGGCAGGCGTTTTGCAGAAAATCTGCAAAATGCAAACGCAAGTGTTGATTTTTAGGTAAAAAAGCAGTATATTTACAATGCAATTTGCAATAAAACTGCAAAATGAGGAGGCGGACAATGCTGATAGAATTCAAGGTTAAAAATTACAAGTCTTTTGCAGAAGAAGCAACTTTTTCTATGGTGGCTGCTCCGAAGCAAAAAGGGCTTGATTATAGTTTATTACAAAAGAAAGTTAAGGTAAAGGTTGACGGGAAAGATAAATCAAAAATAATCAAGGGGCTATGCTCTTCTGTTATATACGGCCCCAACGCATCGGGTAAGACAAATATTATAGGCGCAATGGAGACGTTGAAAGCTATTGTTTTGAGAGGTGATATAAAAAACCGAAATCCTGAAAAAGAGTCTTCGCCTAACGCCGCGTCATTTAATTTAGAAATTATTCCTAATAATCAAGTATTCGGTGAATCACTGCCGGTTGAATTTAGCATAGAATTTCTTCAAAATGATTTGCTTATTAATTATGCAATTTTAATTGATTTAGGTACATTCGGATGCTTCGAATGTACAAGAAGTATAATTAGCGAGAATTTGACGGTTAATGGCGAGGTTGTCTTCACGCGAAAAAATAACATTCTGACGTTAGTTAACTTAGATGTTATTAATGAGTATATTTCGGATTCCGCAAAACAAAAAGACGTTGTATTAAAAATTGCAAATGAAAGTTTACGGTCAGAAGAATTGTTTCTAACAAATGGTTTTAAGTTCATTTTTTCTGTGAAATTTGCAGAACTTATCATAGATTGGTTTGAAAACAAACTCAAATTAATATACAGGGCTGATACAATAGAAATCAGAAAAGAAATTGAAAATCCACAAAAAAACCATCTTTATCTTGAAAACTCTATAAAAGAAGCAATTCGTTTATTTGGAGCGAAAGCAAATGATATTGGGTATAAACGTGTAAGCGATAATGATTCAAATCTGAAACTTTGCTCATTATACAATATGAAAAACGGGAGAAGTTTTATTGTGCCAGCCGAGTTCATTGAATCTTATGGCACTATACGTTTCATTAATCTGTTCCCATTAGTGCTTGGTGCAATAGAAAATGGCAGCGCATTGGTTGTAGACGAATTTGACGCATCAATTCATCCAATGGCTCTTATGAGCATCATAAATATCTTTCATAATGATGATATTAATGTTAACCACGCACAACTAATATTCAACACTCATAATCCAATCTTCTTAAATTCCAGTCTTTTTCGAAGAGATGAAATCAAATTCGTTGAACGCGATGATAATACCCATTTCAGTACGCTATACTCTTTATCAGACTTTGGAACCACAGGAGAAAAAGGTGTCCGAAAACATGAAGACTACATGAAAAATTACTTTGTCAGTCAATATGGTGCGATTAAAGATATTGACTTTACACCAATCTTTGAGGGGATAAAAAATAAGGGGGTGTAAATATGGTAAAGAGAAAACGCACGAAAACATATTTATTTACGGTTGAAGGAGAGACAGAGAAATGGTATTTTGAGTGGTTGCGAAACCTAATCAACAATACAGAAGAGTCTTTTTACAAAGTTTCTTTAAAGACAACTATTCAGAAAAACCCGCTTAAATACGTAAAAAGTTTGTATAATATTTACGAAACCGATATTTATCATTTTTGCGATTACGAAAGTAATGAAGATTGCCATGTCAAGAATTTCAAAGATACAATGAGCAATTTGAAAGCGGCAAAAAAATTAAATAAAAAAATTGATTACAGACTCGGTTACAGTAATTTTACTTTTGACTTATGGATTATTCTTCACAAAATGGATTGCAACGGCCCCAAAAACCATAGAGATCATTATCTTGCGGAATTGAACAAATCTTATAATGAGCATTTTGAAAATATGGATTCATACAAAAGTGAGGATAACTTCAAACGTATTCTTGGCACGTTAAATTTATCAAATGTTACTGAGGCCGTAAAGCGCGCTAAATCCATAATGGAGGAAAACAAGAAACACTACAAACTCCATGAATGCAATGGTTACAAGTATTACACGAATAACCCATCTCTTACGGTTGGGGAAGCGGTAGAGCAAATACTTATGGATTGTAAACTTTGAGATTGCGGTTGTTTGCAGAACAGTAACGGCGAAATATTAAAGAAAAAGGGCTTATAACACGCTAAAACTTCTTGTGTATCTTCATGTGCAAAGCGCCTACATTTTAATATGGCAATCCAAACAATGAATCACTATAGCAGCTCACACTTCCCATAAAACGTCCCCATCTCCAGCGCTCTCAAAAGCAGTTCCTTTGAATCTCCCTTTATCTCATCGCACTCCAAACAAAAATCACCGATACGGCATGAAAAACAAACTGGAACTCTGCAATTCGAGCATGGTTTAATATCGTCCATGTGTATTTCTCTCTCCGTACTGTCGTAATAATGACAAAAAAGCTCTCTGCCCATAAATCAAAATCCTCTCTCAATCTGTTAAATCAACTCTGCCGCGTGTTTGCGGTACTGCGCAAGCCAACTCTGGCGGTTTTTC
>WQYB01000189.1 GCA_009781475.1 Treponema sp. | reverse complement strand
TGTGGTTATATGGCCGCCGTATACCGTTGTGTCAACATTTGTGGTTCCGGAATATGTTGACGGCAGCATACAGAGAGACCTTGCCATTTCTACTGCTGCGCCTGCGTCTAAGAGGCCGTAGCCTACTAACTGATTCCAAGTACCATTACGGCGGCTTGTGTCTGCGGGAATAAAATAAGTGTACGTATTTATTTTTTGTGCCGTTAATTCTATAATGTCTTTAACCTGTTTATGTGTTAGATTTGGATTAAACGATAAAATTAACGCTGCTGCGCCTGCTACGTGCGGAGCAGCGGCAGAAGTGCCGCTAAATTCAGGATAGCGCCCTGGCGGATTTGTAGTATGAACACGTGTCCCCGGCGCGACAACATCTAAATCAGCGCCAAAAGCACTGCCTAACAGTTCATTATTACCCTGAGGCCACGGATCACACGAATTAGGTGCGAAAGTTATATTTCCTGATCTAATGCCGCATCTGTCAACTGCTCCGACAGCTATGACATTCGGTAAACGCGCCGGGAAATTAACAGTCGATGCGTTATTATTACCGGAAGAACCAACAACCACGCACCCCAAACGCACACCATTTCTCAATCTCCCTTGTGTTACTGCGTAATTAATGGCGTCCGCTATTACTGGAATATGACTCGGTGAACTCCATGAGTTACTTATAACATCTGCACCGTTGTCAACAGCCCAACGAATTCCATTTGCAAGGGCTTCTGAGAACGTCGGCAGTCCATGATCAGCAGCAATAGACATTAATTTGCTATCTGGCGCAACTCCTGCAATGCCTATTGTATTCCTTGCCGCACCAATAATTCCGGCACACATGGTACCATGATAACCATAATTGTAAATCGCATCCTGTGGCGATACTCCGGTTGTAGCGTTATAACTTAACGCAGAATTTGTATTTGCTATCAAATCAGGATGATCTAAGTAAATACCACCATCAACAACAGCGACAATAACACCGCTGCCGGTCGCCACCTGCCATGCATTGCAAGCCTTAACATCACCACCGACTGTGCCGCCAAGCTGCCCTGTATTGCTCAAACCCCATTGGCTGCCAAAAAGACTGTCATTTGAACAGTCTTTTTTGATAATATTCATCAAATCAGGATTCGCATGTTCAAACAATCCAGATTCAGAGAATCGATTTGCTAATTCCATCGCGTTATATTTTGAATTTGCCGTAACGCTTACTATAAACCATAAGGGCATAAACTTATTTTGACGCACGATAACAGCACGCTCTTTTTGAGCTTCCTGTTTGAGCATAACGGTATCACTTAATGTTTTTAATTTTACGTACAAGAAATTCGATAAACCAATCCCGTTCAGATATTGATTTCTAAAATAAGGAGCTGCTATAATATCCTCTCCCTTATTTTTGATTTCCGATAACTTGGCCAAATACGCTTTATCCGATAGATTATCTTCGATTCTCATAGCCGCCCAAAATCTTTTATTATAATCTGTTCTTTGATTGCTTTTTCGAGCATCATCTATTTGGAAAGCCTGTTGTTTTAATCCAAGAACATTTGCCGTCTTTTCATTTGCAAGCGAAACAAAAATATATCTTGTATCTAATTCAAAATATTCCTTTTCCCCATTAACATAGTGGAAATATGGTGTTTTAGCGTTTAGGCTCGCAAAAAACATAAATATCATTAACCCTATTATATTAGTTTTATTTTTCATTAGAATCACCTTTCTGCTCCAGTAAGCATTACGTTTAATTTTCTTCGCACATATCATTACACGTGAAAACCAACAAACTAATCCCATTTAATAAAAAATGTATCTTTTTCATAAATTATTTTCTCCGCAAAAACGATTTATAAAACTTTTTATCTTACAAAAACCTGTTTTTGCCACCCTCCTCCTCGCCCATCGTTCACATGAAGGACATACAAACCTGCCGTGAGATTGGAAAGAGATACTGATGCCGTTCCATCAGCATTGAAAACAGGAGATATTTTTTGACGTCTGCCTGCGATATTGTACAGCGCAATTTGTGAACGTTGCATTATCATGTTATTTGGCATAGTAATTTTTAGCGCTTTATCAGTTTGTCGGATTGTGAAACCTACAGTGGATTTTTGATGTTGTTTTTCGGTAATCCCTATATAGCTTGTATTACAATGATCGTGACCACTAATTAAATTGATGCAACTGACAAGGTTAGGATCGGCATTACTAAATTTCCCTGTTTCGTATAAAATGTTAGCTAACTGCAATGCGTTTCCTGCAGAATTCTTATCGCAAGATAATGTAAACCATAACGGTAATGCCATATTGTAAACAATATCAAAGGAATATTCTTCCGCAAATTGTTTAAGAATAACAATATCATCAGCATCTTTTAATTTTAAATGAAAAAAATTAGATAAAAATACCTCATGCTTACCCTCTACTAGAAAAAACGGTGCAACATTTCTAACATCTTCCATTTTTTCAAATTCGCTCATGTCTGCATCAGAAACAATCGCAGACCAATACCCAAAATCTATCTCATATCCATTGAGTTGTATCATTATTTGTTTCCGTGATTCGGGGATTATAATAGGATTTGGCCCCATAAAAACATCTTTTACCAATTCAAGTTTTGAAACGTCAATATCCGTATAAGTCTGCAAATAATACTTATTCGGAACTCGTTGCAATGAAATTTTTGTGTCCCCATTATAGTAATAATAATTATCAGAGTAACCATTATAGCTAATAGTTACTAACAGTAATGCCGTCCAAAAGAATATCAATTTAGTTTTCATAATTTTATCTCCAATATTAAGGATTCGTAGTTCACCCAATTTTCTATTCCTTCTCTTGATATTTCAATTCTCGCCGCGCCTTATCCCTTTCAATATATGCATCAATTCTCTTTTTCACATCCTCTCGTATCGTAAACGATGATTCTAATTTATCCTCATCAACAATAACTTCCTGTTTTTCAAATCCATCGCGAACTCCGGTCACTTGAAATGAAAATTCAACATCTTTGAACTCTGAAAAATCGGATGGTTTCATTGCAACAACAACTTTTTCTCTGTTCTTT
>WQYB01000188.1 GCA_009781475.1 Treponema sp. | reverse complement strand
TGTTGTTTAATATATGTAATGACACTCATGGAGGAAATTAATGAAAAGTAATAATTTTATACGTTATACAGCAATTGTTGTATTATTTACCATAATCGGTATCTCTGCCGCTTTCGCAAATCCGCCTGCTACCCCAAGACAATTCAATGATATAACAGCAACGGAGCTTGTAGCCAACATCACAGTAGGCTGGAATCTTGGTAATGGTCTTGATGTTGTACCCCAATCTCCTGCTCATAAAGCAAATTTTAGAAACTTTACTATATCTCAAATGGAATCGGATTGGGGACACCCTCCGGCTACAAGAGCGAATATTACCGCTGTAAAAAATGCAGGTTTTAACGCGATAAGAATTCCTGTTTCGTGGTCAAATGCAGTTGATTCTAATTTTAATATCCGCGCAGACTGGATGGCACGAGTTACAGAAGTTGTAAACTGGGCTGTAGAAAATGATATGTATATTATTTTAAATACACATCATGATGAAGAAATCTTTAAGTTTACAAACAGGGAAGTCGAAGCCTCTCTTAGAGCATTCAGAAGAGTTTGGGAACAGATTGCACATAACTTTAGAAACTACAACGAAAAACTTGTATTCGAAGCGTTAAACGAACCCAGAACAAAAGGCGTTTCGCATGAATGGAGCGGAGGCAACGCTGCGGAAAGAACCAATCTTAACAGGCATTATCAGGTTTTTGTTGATGTAGTAAGAGCAAGCGGCGGCAATAACGATAAACGTATTTTAATGATTAATACTTATGGAGCCGGAGGAATGGCAGCGGCAGTAAACGGACTTGTGCTTCCGAATGATACAGTGCCAAATAAATTGATTGTTTCAATACATGCCTATGAACCTGTTCCTTTCTGTTTTCCGGTACACCCAGGAGGTACTACTTCTACCTGGAATATAAATAATTCAAGAGACACAAGGGCAATACATGATGCTTTTACGCATGTTTATAATAGATTTGTAAGGAATGGAATTCCTGTAATAATGGGTGAATTTGGATCTATTAATAAAAATAATACTGCAGAGAGAGCTGCACATGCAGAATATTATGTAAATTATGCAAAAAGTTTAGGTATTCCCTGTTTTTGGTGGGATGCCGCTGACAATTCTATTTTAAACAGATATTCAAGTACGTTTGATTTCCCTGAAATTGCAAATGCTTTAATGAAAGGAGCAGGAGTTAATGCACCTGTTCTGCCTCCAATGCCGGCTGTAGAAGGCACTGCCGCTGTTTTTCCAGCAGGTGCATGGGGTGCAGGAAGTGATAATAATTCCAGAATCACACAATTAGGCTATCAAAAAATTCAGGGGACTTTGGCAAGAGACGGTTATGCTAATTTAGCTGCTAATCCTGATGCTGCCACGTTAAATCTTATGAGAACAATGCGATCTTTTTCTTTTATGGTTTTGGGAGACGGTAAACGCTATGAAGTAATGATACAAACTACCGACACCAATGTTGCGCATAACCATTATCGTTTTACATTTACAGCTCCTGCCGATGTGCCTACAAGAATTACTGTAAATGTCGCAAACCTAACGCAAGCGAACTGGGGTCATGGAATTGTTCCTTTTAACCAGAGGAATGTACAGAATTTTCTTTTTGCACCATCGGCTCCGGGAACTTTTGACCTTGCTGTTTGGGATGTGAGGATAATTCAGTAGGGGGAGTATGTCCGAAGATTAATATTGCTGTTCAATATCATCGCAAAACAAGGAAAAAATATAATTTGCGCTTTGTCCGTAAAGACCTGTATTGTCGTCAGAAAAACATTTGCCGATATGAGATTGATAAAACAACTTGAGCGCTTCGTTTTCTGAACAATTAAAACGTTCAATTATAAGCGGAATTATAGTTTTTAATGTTGTCGCTCTAATTGTACCGTGCGCCATATTTATTCCAGTTTTACAGCTTCTATAAATTTTATAAAAGCTAAAGATTTTTTTGTACAAAAACAATATTGGTTATTTGCAGGCATAAAGACAAGTTTTTGCAAGGCAAAGTCAGACGGCATTAAACCATTTATTACAGCCTGTACAGTTTCTCCAACATCGTCATTTGCAATTTTTCCATATACAATATCAAAATCATGGTTATAATCAGAATCTTTCCTGCAATTAATTATTAATTCCAGCCATTCAATTGCATAATCTGTGAATATTTTACAATTTAATTCTTGTTTTGCATTTTCTATATCAAAGTCATACATATTAAGAATTGCATTTTGTTTTCTTATTCTTCCTTGTCTTATTGCCCATTTTTCTGCCTGAGTTTTAATATCTGTGCAATAAAACCCCGTGCCAAAATCACGGCTGGTTTGCGAAGAACGAATTACCGGTTGTTCTATAATATCTGTACCGCCATGAAATAATATCATTAATTAACTTTCTCCAATATTTGTTCAATATCATTGAGCACATAATCAAATCCATGCCCATGCAGAATATCATAATCATCATCAAGCATTTTTAAAATACCGTTTTTTTCAAATAATAAATATGCTTCACAACTTAAAATTGATTTACGCTCCGCATATAATTCTATACAAAATGTTTTAAAAGAAAGACGGCTCATAATTACATTATATATCGGCTGTTTGATAAGTCAATATCGCACAATTCAAAAACTATGATAAAATCATAATATATATTAAAAATCCAGCTTGGGATATGAGGATTGTTCAGTAGGGGGAAGATTAACCATGCAGCATATCAAAAACGATTTTGTCTATATCGCTGCGAAATTCTTCCCAAGTGGGTTTTTTAGTCCAGGCAATTGTCTCAAACTCGCTTTGGGGCATTCCTGTTAAAATATCAGAAATATAAGTTAATTCTATCCCTGCGTCTTTTTGACGCGCGTTATTAATTGTCTGCGACCAATCTATAGATTCATGAAGAGCAATTTCTCTGATATCAACGACATCTTTTGCGTTATAACGGAATAATGCGGTTATTTTATTCGTAAGCATATTTTGAATAGAATCTGTTCTGTAATATAAATCGGTTTTAACAATGTCACCAAATCGAACTTCAAGATCATTTGCAAAATCCAGTT
>WQYB01000187.1 GCA_009781475.1 Treponema sp. | reverse complement strand
TCCCTCCTAGTTATTGCGTTAAGGAAGCAGTCAACGACCGCCCTTTTTCCCTTAATTTACGCAACGGTTTAGTGCTATAAAAAAAGGAACAATAAAATCCAGCGGGAAAATGATTAAAAATTCTTGACAAGTAATACTAAAAGTAATACATTACATATATGAAGCTGATCGGTATTGAATGGAACGATAATAAAAATGAACTTAACAAACAAGAACATAATCTTAGCTTTGAAACTGCTCAATATGTTTTTGCCGATCAAGAAAGACTTGAGCGAATTGATTTCAGTGAGGGTAATACTTCAGAAGAAGTACGATGGCAAACCCTGGGAAAAGTCGGGTCTGTTCTCTTTGTTGTCTACACAGAACGAGGAGAGAATAAGAGAATTATTTCTGCACGAGCAGCAGATAAATCAGAACGGAGGAGTTACAATGGGTATTATCAAATCGATGGTAAGGGTTGGGCAAAAACCACCTAAGGAAGCCATAAAAGAGGCAAAAAGAGCAGCTCGAAAGCCTATAAATTATACAAAAGATGCTCCTCGTTCTACACCAGAGGTTCTAGCAGAATTCGCTGCATTACGTGCAACACAAAGAAAAAAAAATATTCGCCCGGTTGTTGCACTCCGCATTCAGACAGAGGTTTTGGAAAAATATAAATCTTTAGGACGCGGATACACCGGCATCATGGCGGATGTATTGGAACTTGCTGCGGATAATCCAGAGATATTATCAAAAGTATCTGGGGTAATAGCTCGATAAAACTGTATTTAATATCAATATTATGAAAATCATAAACTTCATATTGATATTTACATAAAATACATTATAATATTAATTATGAATTATATTATAAGAGATATTGAAAAAGAATTTAAGAAAATAAGCGCTCAATTTCCGGTAACATTATTAACTGGTCCGCGGCAGACAGGGAAATCAACGATGTTGACTCACCTTTTTCCTAAATATCACTATATAACTTTTGATGACAGTTCTTTACGCATTTCGGCAAAAAGAGATCCGGCTATTTTTATTGAAACTCTGCAAACACCGGTTATTATCGATGAAATACAATATGCTCCTGAAATCCTGCCTTATATAAAAATTAATGCAGACAAAAACCGAAAGAATGGAGCATTTATTCTGACAGGTTCTCAGGTCTTTAATGTAATGGCTGGTGTTACAGAATCATTAGCTGGAAGAACATGTCTTTTCGAAATGCTTCCGTTTTCATTTAATGAATTATCTGAAAAAAATAAAAAAATAACTCCCAGGGATATTACAGGCTGTTTTAAACAAATAATCCGTGGGTTTTATCCTGTACCGAATACTGAAAAAACTGATATCAAATCTTTTTACGGTGCATATCTTTCTCTTTACATTGAAAGAGATGTTCGTCAAATTCAGAACATTAAAGATATTTCAACTTTTGAAATTTTTCTGCAGATACTTGCAGGCAGGGCCGGAAATCTTTTAAACATTGCAGACATTGCTCAGAATTGCGGAATTGCGCAAGCAACTTGTAAAACATGGCTTTCTATATTGGAGAACTCCAGAATTATTTACCTGCTGCGTCCCTGGTTTAGAAATACTGCCAAGCGTCTTATTAAAAGTCCTAAAATATATTTTACCGATACAGGACTCCTTGCATATTTATTAAAATATCCTGATGCTCAAACATTACAGGCAGGTCCGGCAATGGGAGCAATATTTGAAAATATGATTATAATGGAATTCCTGAAAAAGAAAATTAACATGCGCCTTAACTCGGATTTATACTTCTACCGGGATTCTAACGGCGTGGAAATAGATTTGGTTATAGATGAAGGGCTCTCAGTTTTGTTATACGAAATAAAAGCATCAAAAACGCTGCGTTCAGAAATGACGAAATCAATAAAACTTATGGATTCTGCCGGCATTTTTGGAAAAACTGTAAAAGTAAAAAAACACCTGCTTTCATTTCATGAAAATCGTCTTCCTGTGGATGAAAATATAATCGCATTACCATGGTGGGATGCTCTAAGCGAACGGTAACTGACTGTTTCTTTTCCAATTAATATACGTATTTTATATTTCTCTTTCTCTTAATAATAATATTATTATATCTTCAATAATTCTTTTTACCGTCAATAACCAGTTCTAATACATCTGCCATGATGCCGGTGCATCCGCGTCCAACTGATTTATATTATTCTTACTTCTAATTTTTTATCCATTGCAGATGCTATCTTTTGAAGAAAGTCCAACGTAGGATTATAATTACCGCTTTCAAGTCTGGAAATATTAGACTGTTTCGTTCCTATTAATACCGCCAATTCTTTTTGTGTTAGTTTTCTTTCCATTCTTGCCATTATTATTTCCTCAATTATTTTATATTCAGCTTCATTTTTTTTAAGTTCATTTTGCACTTCTTTATTTTTGAGGATAATTTCTTTTGCTTTACTCCACTTCATTTTATTTTCTCCTTATATTCCTTCATCCGATCTAATGCCACATCTAATTCTTTCTTTGGTGTTTTTTGTTTCTTTTTTACAATCCCATGTAATAGAATTGCATTATTTCCTTGATTTAAAAAGAAAAATATCCTGAAAATGTCTGATGAAAATTCTATTCTTAATTCAAATAAACCTTTATATTTATCACCTTTTATATTGTCTACATGCGGATAATGTAATTCATTGCCAAATTTTTCCAGTAAATTTATTTCCCTAAATATTTTTGCTTGCTGCTTTGGGTTTAAGTTCAATATGAATTCCAGAACTGGTATTTTACCGTCTGTTTTTTCATACATTTCTACATTATATTCCATATTTTGGAATATATCATTTATGATATTATTTTTCAATACTTTTATTTAAAATTTTTACCCGTATTTAATGCTGAACTTGAAAATTCTTTATTAAGCTTATGCAGATAAATCAAAAATTTACACCATTAGTGAAAGTTATAGCCTGGATTCTTATTTACAGTTTTTTTATGAATTTTTAATCATTTTCCCGCTGGATTTTATTGTTCCTTTTTTTATAGCACTAAACCGTTGCGTAAATTAAGGGAAAAAGGGCGGTCGTTGACTGCTTCCTTAACGCAATAACTAGGAGGGA
>WQYB01000186.1 GCA_009781475.1 Treponema sp. | reverse complement strand
GGGACGACACTATTATCCCTCCAAAGTATCGTCCCTGCGGGACTTTGTGAGAATGCGCAGCACCTATTGTCCGTAGAATAAATTCTACGGTTAATAAAGTTACGTCCCTGCGGGTGGGGTGTAAAAAATATTTAATATTTTAAATATATTTACGTTCTAATTTATTATCTTTGCCGAAATTTTTAAAACACTTCAAAGATGGTAAAGACAGATTGGAAAAGTAAGGCAACCGAGTATGCACTTGATAAAAAGTTCTTGAAGAAACGAATCAAAGAACTAACAAAGAGCCGCAATGAGTGGAAAGAAAAATCCATTCGCCATAAATCACGTGCTGACAAATTGGAAGCCGATATAAAAAAAATCAAAGACAAATTGAGCGAATTAATAGAAGTTCAATAAGTTATGATTTTCCGCCTAAAAATCACAGTTATTCGTTGTCGGTCATTCAATTGGCGATAACTCTTGTTACATTTGTTGGCGTAAGTTTCAGAGCAACAAGCAAAATATTCATACACTTGAATTTATATTTGCATCTGAACATCGGAATGCCCACGCATACCACTGTGCTGAACTGGACAAAGAAACAAGGTATCGGTAATTTTAGAGAACCATCCTTTTATCGACATGAAAAATGGGTTTTGATAGTGGATGAGAGTATTCAATTCGGCAACAAAAAGTTATTACTGATACTTGCAGTTCCCGAGCAACGATGTAGTCAAAGCAAGGCTCTATGTTACAAAGACCTAACTCCTTTAGTCTTGAAAGTGAGCAGTTCGTGGAAATCTGAAGATATCCAGTCGGCAATTATTCAACATATTGATATTGAGCAAATAAGTTATTGTATTTCCGATACTGGGAGTAATCTCACACGCACATTTAACTTGTTGAAATGCAAGCATGTATCAGACATCAATCACAAATTTTCCTTGATCATTCAATCGGTATTTGAAAATGATGTCCTTTTGAATGATTACACCAAGCAATTGTCGGCGATAAGAGCCCAGAAGTCGATGAGTAAAAATGCCCGTATTGTTCCTCCCAACCAACGAATTATGAATCGCTTTATGAATTTGATGCCATTGTTTGATTGGGGAATAAAAATGTTGTATTTGATGGAAATGAGCCACTTAACCGAAGAAGAGAAAACAGTTCTATCTTTTTTGGAACCGTTGAAAGAGTTTATTTTTGATACTTACCAAATACTGGCTCTTTTGAACAACATACAGAAATTATTGAAAAACAAAGGTTTTAGTGACGAAACCGCACAAAAAGCCATCTTGATGTTTTCAACTCTGAAAAGTGAGAACTCATTAAAAATAAGCAAACAAGTAGAGGAGTACTTTGCAGATTTATCATCAAAAGCAGAGGAAAAAACTATTTGCTGTTCGTCGGATATCATTGAATCATGTTTCGGAAAAATAAAATCGATTGTCAAAGGAAATAAATCGGTGGGAATAAGTGATTTATCCCTTTGCATTGCTGCAATGTTAGGCCAGAACAATCCGGAAAAAACAAAAGAATCAATGGAAACAATTAGTATTGAGAAACTAAATGAGTGGAAAAGAGAAAATATCAGCAAAACATTATTCGCTGAAAAGATAGAAATGAATAAAATAATAGACCGAAGATATTATCCTAAATTGTGACTTTTTTTACAACCCACCCATAGGGTATTTTCTTTCAGCGCTAATGTCCATCAAAACTCTGACATTACTTATATGTATTACTGCTATGATTGTTGGAATGACAAATCATGATGTACCTGTCCCTGTTTTTGATATTATAGCATTTGTTGGGTTTAACATCATTGCAATCATCAATATTGTTTTTGTGATTAGAAGTATTAGTGCAAAATTGAAATATTAGTAAACCATCCGAAACAGGAATGGTCGTTTCAAAAATATTCGTATTTTTGCAGAAATTTTTGAGTTTGCTGCGAGCGGCGAGAGAGCGGTAGAAATTAAAAATGAATAAAAGTTGAAAAAGTGAGACAAATAATCATTACCGTCCTGACATTAATCGTAAGTGGATTTGTGTTCGGACAGGACAATGCAATCAGAAAGAATATGGAAACAAAAAAAGCATTAATCATTATTGACATTCAAAACGATTATTTTGAAGGAGGTGCAAATCCTTTGATTGGAAGTATTGAAGCAAGTAAAAATGCAAAAAAATTATTGAAAGATTTCAGGGAGAAATCACTACCTGTGGTACATATCCAGCATTTTTCAACGAGAACGGGTTCAACATTTTTTATTCCGAACACAAGAGGAGTAGAAATTCATGAAAATGTTATGCCGATTATCGGAGAGAAAGTAATAGCAAAAAATTATCCGAACAGTTTCCGTGAAACAGATTTGCTTGATTACTTAAAATCGAATAATATCACCGATTTGGTAATTTGTGGAATGATGACACACATGTGTGTTGATGCGACAACGAGAGCAGCAAAGGATTTTGGATTTACTTGTGTGGTTATCGGAGACGCCTGTGCAACGAAAGATTTAGAAATTCAGGAAAAAAAAGTTGTGGCGAGTGAGGTACAAAAATCTTTCCTTGCCGCACTAAATTATTTTTATTCAACTGTCAAAAAGACACAAGAATACTTGGAGGAGAAATAAACATGAATATTCCAGCCTTAATTTTTTCCATTCTTGCAATCATTTCGGGAATCTTATGGTTTGTGTTTTGGGGAATTTCACCAATAATTGCAGAAGATAATATTACGATGGCACAGATTTTTTATCTTGGATATAATATTGCCTTATCTCTTATTGGAGGTATTTTGGGTATAAAGTATTCTTTAAGAGATACTAAAAAATATGGAGCAAAAATATTTATCATTGCTTCGGGGGTAATACTTATGATAACAGGCAGGCTTGTATGTGGATTGTTATTAGTAATTTCGGGCGGTTTATTAATTTATAAAACACTGTCGTCATCAAAAGAAACCTCTGTGTGATGGCGACTTCAAAAGATAAGAAACTGTATGTTTGAAGATGAAGATGATGATAATGAGGTGGATGTAAGGGATTTGCCGATTTTCAAAAAGGGTCGGGAAATTCTGGATGTGGTTCGCACACTTGCCGAATTGATGCC
>WQYB01000185.1 GCA_009781475.1 Treponema sp. | reverse complement strand
TACCGATAACACTCTTGGCAGTTTTCTCAACTATATGCCAAATCCGGATGATATCGTTCCCGGTACTATGTCATCTTATGACACATACCGTCAAATGCGCACAGACCCGCGCATAAAATCGCTGTTAAATAAACTCAAAACAGCAGCGCTTAATTTTCCAAGGCACATCACCCAGCCGGAAGGCTGCCCGGATAATGTTTTTGCTTTTATCGAAAGTTTCAATCTTTGGAAAAACTTCCATGCAAAACTAAAAAGAATTTATTCCGGTCTTGATTATGGCTTTTCGGTTTCTGAAGTTATCTGGAAATATGAAGATGGTATGTACATACCTGATAATATCATCACCCGAAAACCGGAGCGGTTTGTTTTTGGCCGAGATTGGCAGCTTTATTTGAATGAGCATGGAAATCGCAAACCGCTAAACCATCCTTACAAGTGGCTTGAATATCATCACGATACCGATGATGAAAATCCCTACGGCACAAGCGTTTTACGATGCGTTTATTGGGCATGGATGTTCAAAAAAGCAGGATATGAATTCTGGCTGCAAGCCACTGAAAAGTTTTCGGTAAAATCAATTGTAGCATTATTCAAAGCCGATGGCGATGACAAAACAATCAGAGAAAAAGCGGCAACTATCGCAGAATCGCTTCTTGGACTCACATCAGGATCAGCCGCAGCAGTTGGAAACGTTGATACTATTCACGAAATTAATATGTCTGGTGATCTTATCGGCTTTGCGTCTCTTGTAGACGCTTGTGACACGCAAATCAGCTATGGACTTACAGGACAATCAATCGCAACCAGTAAAACCGAAGGCGGCAGCCTCGCACTTGGCGAAGTACAAGCCGATCTGTTTTATGAAGATGCAAAAGGAATCGCCCTCGAAGGTCAGGCGCTCATACAAAAGATCATTAACTGGGCATGCGAACTAAACGGTTATTCAAATATTACACCTCCATTGGCCGAAGTAGACACAGAACGAAAAGCCAGTTTTGACCAGGTGATGAAAGCGATAGAAAAAGGCATCCCAGTTTCTCATGACGCAATGTATTTCCGTTATGGTTTACCAAAACCTCGTGATGCTGGAGATACTTTTTTACAGGAAAAATCTTCGGAGTTTAATCTTTCAGATAGTAAAAAAAAAGCGCAGGCGCCAAAACCGTTAATACAGATTATGTAGCACTGGAAAAAGCACGATTGGCCGAGCTTGATAGTTTGGCTACAGCCGCGCAAAAACGCATAGAAAAGAGTATTTCAAAAGCCGTTTCTGCATACTTAAATTACCTTAATAATATTTTTACAACAACTTATTTGCCTCCAAAAGATCTGCTTGAATCTCCGTTTATCCTAAATGTCGATGCAACTTTTGTAGAAGAAACACAAACACTTATAGCAACAGCCTTGCTGATGGGTATGGAACATGCCTCACGCAAAATAAATGCAGCAGATGTAGAAATACCTGCTTTACCTTTTGAGGAAGCAGTTTCATTTATGCGTGGACGCATACCCATGACAAAAACGGAATGGACAGAACTTGTAGAGCCAAAACTTCGATTTAGAGCGTTTACAGTTGCCAGACTGGCGCAGTGCGACTTTATCGAAGCTACAAGAGGCAGGCTAATTAATGCAATGGAAAAAGGCGAAGGATTTGCTTCTACATGGCAAGATATAAAAGCCATCGCAGACGCAGATGGCGCCTTTCAATTTAGACCAGGTTATTGGGAAAATGTTTTTCGCACAAATACCCAAACAGCATACACAACAGGAAAACTGATGCAACATCAAAAGAACCCGCCGCCTGCATGGCAGCTTCTTATTGTTGAAGACAGCCGTACATCCAGTATTTGCCGTGGACTTATCCGTGATGGCAAACAATCTCTTGCGTTACCTTCAAACCATCCCTTCTGGGAAAAATACGGATATCCGCCATATCATTTTCAGTGCCGCACAGGATTGCAAGCCGTATACGCATCACAAATTGGTACCGATGTGCAAGTTGAAAATCCAACAATGAAAAGTCTTAATAAACATTTTAAACCGATGGAAGGATTTGGCGGTAATCCGCTGGATAAAGAAAGCTGGTGGATGATGACGGAGCAAATGGTAAGGAGGGCTGCAAAATATAACATTATTGATGATGTTACAAACCTTGCACATAAGCTTGGTATGGAAAATTATTTGATGAGTAAACTAAAAGGTTTTGAGACATTATATACATCAAAATCTGGTGGATATGTAAAGAAAGCAGGACTTGCAAAGCCTGGTACTCAAAATATTGAAGTTAATGGACATTACACACAAACAGATGAGCTGGGGGCAGCAAAAAGGGCAGCGGCTTCAGGAAATAAAATATTTTTTATGCCTCGTGTAAAAAAATCTGGTACAAGTGATCTCGACATCATAATAAATAATAATCTTGGCGAAATAAAACATATTTTTACGCCTTCAAAAAATGCCATTACTGAAACTTTTGTAAAGGCAAGATCGCAAGGTGCTTCGGTTGTATTATTGGATATTGTTACACCAGATTTATCAATTAACTTTGTAAAGCCAATTGTACAAAGCCAATTGGGTGAAAAGATAAAGAAAGCTATAGTATTATTCGGAAAAACGGAATATGTTATAACAAAAAAATAAGAAACCTACCAAAAAGCCCCAATCATAAATGGTCGAGGAATGGCAGGTTTCTTATTATAAGTATCGTTTATTTCCAGTAAAACGTCAATAAGTTTATTGGTAACGGTTTCGGGAACAGAATGGACCTTAAAATGACATTTTATAGGTGTTTTCGGCTCTTTTTACGCTCTTTGAATGATAATGCTGAAAAGCCTCTCTAACGATATAACTCTTTACTACATATAGACTTACATGCTCCATGGCTCTATTTTGATATTGTCATTATTCTTTAGCTTTTACAATTTGCGAGAAAATTTTTTGATTAAATATCTGTCTTTCAGCTAAGATCGGTCGGGGGGGGGGGGGGGGGGTTTTTTTAAAAATTTTTTTTTGGGGGGGGTTTTTTTTTTTTGCTCAAAAATGTGTTTTTCTCCAAACCAATTTATATTAAAAAATTTATTTGTGTTTAATGTACTAGAAACTTCGCCCTACGGGCTCGTTGTAAGTACCGCACAACATTTATATAC
>WQYB01000184.1 GCA_009781475.1 Treponema sp. | reverse complement strand
CAATTATCGGTGAAACGCCAATGCCTGTTTTTGAATATTCAAGATCACCTTTACAAAATACACAGCCGTATCCGCCGTTTGTCAGTATCGATTTCGCTTTTTCAATATCACTCATAATTTTTGTTTTAAACCTTGCAAACGATACATAAGCAGCGGAATAAACGCCCATTGCAGAAGTATTCCGGGAATACCCATAATTGTAACTTCCCAAATCGCCGGAAATGACATAAGAGCAGCCGCTCTGAAAACACGTCCGCCGATCTGCGCTATAAGCAGCTTCACAATAAATGGTAACTTAACATCGCAAAGCAGACCGGCAATAAGACCAAAGCCCGCAAGTTCAATCATCATATACGGCAGTAAAGCCGATGCGGGCATACCGACAATTGCGTGGCTGACAAGCGGACTGAGAACTCCCGCAGCTATCCCAACAACAGGCCCTGCCAAAAATCCCGCAAGAAACACAGGGATGTGCATAGGCAAAAAAGCCGCGCCGGGCGCAGCGCCGAGTCCCGAAATCATTCCCGCAAAATGAAACAGCTGCGGCAGAGCAAGCGCCGCGGCAACCGCCGCAATTACGGTAAGCGTTTTGTTCCTGATTGCCTGCGCATTGAGCGTGAGCGTGTTTAGCATAGATCATCTCCCTTTATTGATTTATTCATACTGATCATATCATAATAATATAAAATACAAAAGTGCAGAGCCGGGAATGTGATTTTGTCGCAGCGGGTACGGATTTGCGCTGTTGATCTCTGCGGTTTAGTGCACTTAATGCAAGCTGAATATACGAATAAGCCATGCAAGTTAATTATTTTTAAAATATGAATACAGAAAAACACCCGTTTGCGCCATTTTTTCCGAACGGAGCTAAATATCTGTTTATGGGAAGTTTTCCGCCTAAGCGGGAGCGCTGGTCTATGGAGTTTTACTATCCCAATTTTCAAAACGACATGTGGCGGATCTTTGGCCTGTTATTTTTTGGCGATAAGAGTTATTTTGTTAACATAAAAGAAAAACGTTTCAGAAAAGACGCGATAACGGCATTTTTAACGAAACAGCATATTGCGGTATATGATACAGCGGTATCTGTAATACGGCATAAAAATAACGCGTCCGATAAGGATCTGGAAGTTACGGAAGCCGTTGATATAGTTGACATAATACAAAAATTGCCTGATTTGAAAAATATTATAGCCACCGGACAAAAAGCTTTGGATACGATTGTTAGCCGGTTAACGGAAGAAAATATAAAAATACGCCCCCCTGCTGTTGGGTCATGTGTTTTGTTTGTTATTGATAATAGAAGACTGCGTCTGTACAGAATGCCGTCGTCATCAAGAGCGTATCCTCTTGCGTTGGAGAAAAAAGCTGAGATTTACAGTAAAATTTTTAATGAAAGAAAGATCAACCGGCAGGAATAACTTTGCCGCGAACTCAGATCTGAGTCACAATCAGCCCCACAATTATCCCAAAGAGCGTTACTATAGTCGCGGTGCGGTTTTTAGTCATTACAATTGACTGAGGTATTATTTCGCCGAAAACTACATACAGCATCGCGCCGCCCGCTACGCTAAGCGACAGGGCGACCGCGAAGTTGGAGATATTTCCGATAAGTATCCCCAATAAACCGCCGAGAATAGTTGTGGATCCGGAGATAACGGTCAGAAGAATTACTTTCCATTTACTCACTCCGCCGGCAAGAAGCGGCGCCGCGATAGCCATCCCCTCCGGTATGTTGTGCATGGCTATTACAATTGTAAGAAGCGCGCCAAGTTCAAAGTCATAGATTCCTCCCGCGCCTATCGCTATGCCTTCAGGGATGTTGTGCAGAGCGAGAGCGATGAGTATCAGCACTCCGGCGCGAAGCATTTTTGATGGATTCTGTATAACCTGTTTTTCGTGATAACGCTCCGCATAGGTATGGTGTATTTTGGGATCGTCCTCTTTTGTATGGGTAATTCTATCTACAACTTTATTCAGTAACATTATAATAATAACGCCGATAATGAGACCATACACGGTAATCGTTACGCTTGCAAGTTCAATTGATTCGAGAACAAGGCCGAAACATACTACGCCGATCATAACCCCCGCGGCAAAAGAGAGCATCCAACAGCTCATATTTTCTGACGGACGTTTTAATAAAATTGCGCTGATAAACGCGCCGAAACCCGTTGCGAAAATTCCGGCTGCAGCGCTGAATAGAATTATCTGAATCAATATTTTACGTTTCCATTAGGGCGGTGTGTAAGCTGTGTTAAATATGATAATAAAAGTATAAATTAGTATAAATAGACTGATAATGTCAATAAAGCATGCGAAATACCGTCAAAGTCATCAAAATCAATTGGCTTTAGTATTTTATTCTTAATTTGTTTTATCGTACCCGCTCTTCTATGTTACTCCCGCTGTTCATTAGAAAATTAAAAAATGCTTGTCTTTGTTTAAAAAAAATGTTAACATTTAAATAGAACGATTTTTCAGCATTAATATTTTCAGCAGTAAAATTCCCGGTTGTTGGTTGTTTTGCAGAATTGTGTGTTTTGGGGTGACGTTATATTATACGTCTTATCCCCATAAACAAATGTTTTGATATCTAAATGCCTGTGATATTTAAACGTAAATCATTTTTTTTAATAATCTATTTTCAGAGAGGGGTTTTGGATGAGAGCGCAATTGAAAATGTTGGCGGCGGTTGTTGTTGTTTTGAGTGGGATTGGGTTTGGTGTTGTGGCTCAGATGAATATTAACGCAGATCGCATAACATTTCGAGATTTTAACAATGCAAATAGAACTACTCTACACCATGGAGATATATTGATAACGGGGGGTAGTCAAGGAAGCGTTTGGGGGTGGTTATTTTGTAACTATGCCTTTGTGAGTGATTGGTTGAATGTTTATGGTGGTGTTAATGCTATCGTTAAACACTTCATTCACCCACACCCAACTGACAACTCCAAGCTTATAAGATACATCTCAATAGAATCCGGTGAAGCCCTCACACTTGCTCGCGGGACAGCCAAAACGATAAACGGACAGGCTATAATCGAATTGCCGGAACATTTTTCATTAGTAACCAGTAAAGACGCGCCAATTACCGTAATTCTTACCCCTGAAGGGGCGCCGGTTCTGCTTTATACTAAACAAAAGAACAGAGAAAAAGTTGTT
>WQYB01000183.1 GCA_009781475.1 Treponema sp. | reverse complement strand
CACCCGATAATAAACTATTATCCTGCATTAAATTAAAAATATACTCCATTTTACCATGATTTGTCAACAAAAATATTACATTTTGACACTAATCTTGTTCCGAGGATGTTTAATGGTTAATATCTGACGTTGTTTCTCTACTGCAACCTTCGTGTAAATCTGCGTAGTTAATATAGAACTATGCCCTAACATATGCTGAATATAACGAATATCTACATCCTCTTCGAGTAAAAGTGTCGCAAAAGAATGTCTGAACATATGAGGTGTTATTTTCTGGCTAATATTTATTTTAGCACAAAGCCTCTTTATTAAAAAACGGACAGACTGTTCAGAAATGCGAGAGGAAAGCCTGTTTATTAAAACACATCCGGCTTTGTTTATATATGCAATATTTTCTTCAACATAACGTTGGAAAATATTTATGACTTCCTGATTACCAATATGTAAAATACGTTCTTTTTTTCCCTTCCCCATAATACGAATATTACCGTTGCTTAAATCAATATCTTCAATATTGAGCGAACATAATTCAGATACTCGTATACCGGTAGCAAATAATAATTCAATTATTACTACATTTCGTAAAGCAGAATTCAACGCATAAACAGTTTGCGCCTGCTTCATTTCTTGATATACAACAGCTAAAATATTTTCAATAATTGATAAAGAAATTGTTCTGGGTAGTACTTGCGGTTCTTGGAATTTTGTTTTTATCTTTTTCATTGGATTATCAAAAATAATTTCTTCAAACTCAAGATAATTTAAAAACGCTCGAACGCTAGCTATTTTTCTTTTTACTGTTCTTGGTGTATAAGTTTTATGTAAATATGCTATATACGCTGAAATTTCTGTTTTAACAGGAATACTTTTTATCAAAACCTGTTGTCTAAATTGCTCAAGGTCTATTGCGTATGCTTTAGTCGATTTTGCACTCAGTTTTTTTTGCTCCTTGCAGTAATTTAAATAGTCATCTATTAATTTTTTTAACATGATTATTTTTCCTCCTGATGCAAAATATAACATAAATATTCTTGTAACTATTAGTAGCATCTCAATCTCTAATAAAAAAATCGTTACTCGCTAATATCTATTTGTTTAAAAACACTCAAAAACATACAAAGTTTTTTGAAAAGAATATTTTCCACACTTGAATATCAATCAGTATTTTTCTATAGCAATGAATTTGCACATTTTACTCATTTTCTCCAGTGCTTAATAAACCTACATTTGTACAAAATCTTATTTACAAGGAGTACTTATGTACAAAAAAGACATGACAAACGACATGGGACAGAACGCACTTTGGGAAGAAGCGATGTTAATGCGTGTTCATCAGCTTCAAATGGGGCTATTGCAGTTTACCGATTCTACAACCGCCTACAGGATGTTGAAGGAGTACGGCACGGATATCCGCTATATTGCTCCATGGAAAAAATGGGTTGTCTGGAACGGTTCGTATTGGAAAGTGGACTGCGGAGCGTTAATCCACACAAAAGCGCTCGATATTGTCCGCAGTATTTATACCGAGATACACAAAACCGCTGATTACAGGACACGGCTTGAAATTGAAAAGTACGCTATTCAAGGTGAGTCTGTCCGGCGGAGAAAAGCTTTTGTCGAGGGAGCGAGCTTCATTCCGGAGCTGAACGCTACGGTCGATGACCTTGATCCTAATCCCTGGCTTTTGAATTTGGAAAACGGAACGCTTGATCTGCGGACAGGTGAGCTTCTGCCGCATAATCAGGATGATAAAATCACAAAGATTGCGAAAGTCAAATATGACAAAAACGCTGACTGTCCTAAATGGAAACAGTTTATCAGAGAGATTATGGACTACAAAGGGGATTTGATAACTTTTCTTCAAACTGCCGCAGGGTGGTCAATCAGCGGAGACATCAGCGAACAGTCTATGTTCATACTTTACGGAACAGGCGCAAACGGAAAAAGCACTTTTCTAAATGTGATTATGAACATTCTGGGTGATTACGCAATTTCCACTTATGCGGAAACTTTTATGAAACGCAATAACGATTCAGCGACAAATGACATCGCAAGGCTGAGGGGGACACGGTTTGTTACCACTCCGGAAACTGAACAGGGTAAACGGCTTTCTGAACATCTGATAAAACAAGCTACAGGTAATGACCAACTGACCGCAAGGTTTCTGTATGGTGAGTATTTTAACTTTGTGCCTACATTCAAGATTTTTATGGCAAGCAATCATAAACCTGTAATCAAAGGAACTGATCACGGTATCTGGCGGAGGATAAAACTAATTCCTTTTACTACCAGAATTACAGAAGATAAACAGGATAAGAACCTTGAAGAAAAACTGATGGAAGAAAAATCCGGCATATTAAACTGGCTGATTGAAGGTGTTCTGCGCTGGCAGAAAGAGGGGTTGAGTACTCCGGCTGTGGTGCGTAATGCGACTGATGAGTACAGAGGCGAGATGGATGTTATCGGAAATTTTATCAAAGAACGATGCGTGCAGAAACCGGGGTTATCAGTTCGAGCAAGAGAACTGTTTCAGGCTTATCAGGATTGGTGCGATGAAAACAACGAGCTTGCAACCAGTGAACGGATGTTCGGGATGCGTATGAAGGAGCTTGGCATGGAGCAGAAGCGGACTGCCGAAGCCCGAATGTGGCAGAATATTGGAATTATGGCGTAAAAAGTTTCTCCCTTGCCCTCTTCAAAAAAAGGGTAATGAAGACACGGACTACGATTTTTCCTACTGCCGTTATTGATATAGTTTGCTATTGAAATAGCGGCAGTTTCTTTTATTGTTATTCAAAAAAGCATGAAAAAATTCATAAGACATTGTTTTGTATGTAAAACAACAAAAAGTAGCAAAATTTCGGGGACGCACGCACTCCCGATATAAAAATGGCTTCCATGCCATTTTTATATCTTGTAGTTTTTACTTTGTAAAAACTACAGTAAAACGTGGAAACAGTAGCATCCATGCTGCCTAAAGCAACAAAATCGTCCATCGGCGATACGACATTTTTCAACCGATAAGCAACATTAAAAATATTGATACCAATAAATATCATTTATTCACTACTAATATATATTCTTTTTTTATTTTGCTTATGCTATCTAAAAAAAAGAAATAAATAATAAATAAGATATATATAGGAGTATCCCGAATTTTGATGTAAGTACAT
>WQYB01000182.1 GCA_009781475.1 Treponema sp. | reverse complement strand
TATTTCAAATGCTAATTTATCATCTATATAAAAATTACTAACATTGCCAATTGAGCAAGTTAAATCAGAAGGATTAGAACCCCATACTTGTTTTTCATAAGTAATTTGATTCATTGATATATCATTTTCTGTTATATTCTTTGAATTAGTACTACACATAACAAAAATAGTACATAGTAATAATAAATAACATATAAATCCAAACTTTTTTCTTTTCATTAAAAACTCCTCAATTAATTATATCACTAAATTGCATTATTTTAAATGTATGCCTATAACTTTATTCACAGACTTGCGCAAAAACCTCCTCCGGCTCCGGATGGTCGTGGCTGCGGTTAACGCACGCTTTGGCGTGGCTGCATCCCGATCCACGCCATATGTCGCCGTAGTGGATTTTCGCTCACGCCTGTTATATAATTTGCAGCATACATTTTTATATTTCAAAAGTTGTAATATATGCTTCAATTTAAAAATAAGAGTTTTCCAGTTCTTAGCACACGCCTAATTGGTGTTTTTCGCAGCCCGTGCCACCTTCTGGCGGCGAAGCGTATACACGCCTGTTATGTGCAATGCTCCACCCTTTATATTTATTTTCTATTTTTTCTATTATTTCAATCATTGAAAAGTCTTTTGTATCTTCGTAAAATTTTTCTTTGTTTCTCCAAGTCTCTTCCAATGCTTTATCTAATATTTCATTCCTCAAAATATACCTCCAATGGGTTTGCCATTCTAAAAGGATAATTATATCCCAATGTTTTTATATTATTATATTTATCAAATGTACTTAGTAAGAGTTCCTTTTTACTTTCATTTTTTGTATTATTAATCTCATCAATAACAATATTTGAAATAAAAGTGTCTACTTTATTTTTTTAATTATATTCTCAAAAAATACTTCTGTTATTTTCCGCAAATCTGGCGAATCAGTCTCATAGAGAAAATTTATTATACTTGTATCCAAATAAACCTTTAAATTCTTCATAATATATTATAACTATGAAATACATCTATTGTCAAGAGTACGTGTGTATGCTTATAACTTTTTTCACAGGCTTGCGCGAAAACCCCCTCCGGCTCCGGATGGTCGTGGCTGTAGTTAACGCACGCTTTGGCGTGGCTGCATCCCGATCCACGCCATATGTCGCCGAAGTGGATTTTCGCTCACGCCTGTAAGATTATTACAGCATGCATTTTAGTTGACACTTCGTGGTTCTCATCTAACACAGGGTTTGTAATCATATTATCAAATCTTTTGCCGTCATTAAGAGATACCGCTAGAACCATAAAATCAATTTTTATATATTATTGAAATTCTATTTCCTGGAGTTGGATAATTAACAACTCCAATACCTGTTACAAATGCTATTTTCCATCCAGATGGTAAAATTGCTTCATATGCCCAATTATTTATTTTATTTAATCTTATATTTGGAATTAATTCAAGAAGTTCAAAATAAGTCATTCCTAAAAATACTCCTTCTGGTGTTTTAAATAAATCTCCTTGTATTAAATCTCCTAGCATTAAATATTTTGGAACTCCAACAAAAATAGCTCTTACAATATAACTACGATTATAACATACTCTGAAAATAATACCATTTGAATTAACAAAAAAATAAGGCATAAAATTATTTGGATCAACTAGTTGTAAAGGTAATCCAATATAACCGGGATTTAAATAAGAAATATTATCTCCTATTTTAAATAATGAAATATCGGAATCTATTATTAATATTGAGTTTGCATTTTCATTTGAAAAAATAATTACATTAAATAATAATAAATATATTAATAATAGATAGTATTTAAATCCAAACTTTTTTCTTTTCATTATTGCCTTTTTTCTAACTCCGCTTTCAAGCGTAGTACTTCTGCTTTATAATCAGCAATTTCCGCTTTATTTTTTGCATCAATAACCTGCCACTTTTCACGCTCTCTTTTTTCGCCTTTTTCAATCCCTCTAATTTCACCTTCAATTTCGCCTTTTTCTTTTGCTGTAAGTATGTCAGAGATCCTGTCAGTCTCATACATTCGACGGCTTCGAAGCCTCGCTCGTTCATGTTCGTCTTTGCTTATTTCTCGTAATAATGTAGCTGCCATACCTATCTCCTCTTTACTGTTTATTATATCATTAATCAGATTTCTTTGCTCTATATCAGGAGCAAATTTAAAGAAAATTGACCACATCTCAAATGCTGTCATTTTATTAATTGGTTTTGTTAATAAATCATTTAACTTACTTAACTCAATAATCACCATGTTAATCTGATCGCTTAATTGTTCACCATTTTGTTTCCTTAACGAAAATCTATGAATAAAATCATTACAAGAAGGTAAAACAGGATGTACGGAAAAAGTAGCTTGGTATGTTTTTGCCAAGTCTTTGTATTTTACTCCTTTTGATTTCTGTGATGAATGTAAATCAGTCAAATAGTAGATATATTTATTAATAAAACTACGGTTTATTTCGCCAATATTAACCCTTTCTTCACAGTGCATTTCGACATCTACTTGATCACCATTTTCTACAGTACAGTTTACATCAAAACGTTCTGATTTTTCTTCAATGTCCATAACAGGCAGTTCAATATTCCGTATCTGTACATCTATGACAGGTCGTTCAATTACGGTAGATACGATGTCAATTAGTACCTGTTTTGCATCAGGATGAGTAAGCAGAGCTTTAAAGATACGATCGTCATACGGCGGAAGCAGATCTGCGTCCTTTTCGATAAATTGTATTTTTTTCATATTTTCCCCCAAACAAGGTTTTTTTAAGTCATACAAAAGCCTGACTTTTTCATACCTATATATGGCGTGAATATGCTGTGGCGCATGACTGAGATAAGAGAATAATTGAAATTTATTTAAAATTCCTAAAGGTGACCTTCAAAAATTCTTGCCAGCTCAGGATGGCAGAAATCCCGACAAGCCTTAATAGTACATCCAGCAATTCGTTAATGTATACCTATTACTTTTTTCAAAGGCTTGCGCAAAAACCCCCTCCGGCTCCGGATGGTCGTGGCTGTAGTTAACGCACGCTTTGGCGTGGCTGCATCCTGATCCACGCCATATGTCGCCGAAGTGGATTTTCGCTCACGCCTGTAAGAATATTACAGCATACATTTAAGTTAACACTTCGAGCTAGTACACTACATCAAATCATTATTCTCCCATAGATATT
>WQYB01000181.1 GCA_009781475.1 Treponema sp. | reverse complement strand
GCTGTAAAGGTATCGATCTTTTTTCTCATGAAAATCGAGGCTGCCTGAAACTGTATAATCGCAGGCATGAGTTCGGCCTCGTGCCGTATCCATTCCTTTCTTCCATATATTTACAATTACAAATCCAATTATAAATGATACAAGCCAGGCGCCAACTGTAAAAGCAATATGATAAGTTGAAACTAATTCTATTATCTCCATAATCTCTCCTAATTAAAAAATCTTAAAAGCTGAATGATGATTGTAAAAATCGCACCAAAAATACCTGTAAAAATAAAACGATATTTCCAGGACTTGGCTGTATCCGCAGGAAGCCTTCCGACAAGGCGGCCTGACTCGCCGTTCATCGTAAATAAATAATTTTCATTTTTATATTTTGTGTTGAGCACCCAAACAGGAAAAAGACAGTAACTTATTTTTCCGCCTTTAATATCGACAGTAGAACTTTCCATACTTACAGAAGAATATCCCGTAACGGAGTTTCTAAATTCTTTTTCCACCGAAGCTTTCATTCTTATGGCTGCGCGTTCCATACACTGCTTTGCATCAACATCATATTTTTCGGCAAGGTATCCTGATAAAAACGCGCTTTGAAAATCTTTTTTTAAGTTGTAATCAAAAGGTTCGATAGCATCCATATAGTCATTGTCCATTTTTTCAGAACCGTCGACTGGAACCTTTTCAAATCCTAAAACACCGTCACGAACAACATTATAAAAACTTGTCTTTGTATAAATATGATTCGCTGTACTCCAGGTTTTAGTTTTTGTCGCCTTAAAACGAATGTGCGCTTTTGTTTGCGCGTCAAAAAGCCAGAAGGGCACATAAACTCCCTGAATACAATTAACCCGGTTCTCATCTTTAAAACAATCGGGAAGGAGGCGTTTGCCTTTATAAAAATTCTTTAACGCGTTTATCGCGTCTTTTTTTTCAAGTTTGAAAGGAATGATATACTCAGGTTTTAACATTCCTGATATTCGTTTTTGGACAATCTGCGAATTTCCGCAGCAAGGACAAACCATCGCGATTGTATTTTTATCGCCGATAAGTTCCGCACCACATGACGGGCATGATCCTGTACTAAGACAATCTTTTTCAGGGTCATAAACTTCCGCGCCGCTTCCCTGAATTCTTTCAAGCTCGTTATTCCAGTCAAAACGATCTTCTGCCGAAAGCGCCAACTCCTTTTGATAATCTTCAAGGTCGGCGATTTCAAACTCCGCATCGCAGTAAGGGCATTTCATATTCTGCGACGAACTGTCAAACTTGACAGCTCCCGCGCAGTTAGGACATTTATATTCCTTTATTTCCATAATAATTTCCCGGATGAATTATTTTGACTTTCCGCATTCGGCACAAAACTTTCCTGTGTTACCCGCATGACCGCACGAACATGTCCACTCGCCGGGAGCAGGTTTTCCGCATTCAGCGCAGAACTTACCAGTGTTACCAGCGTGACCGCAAGGGCATGTCCAATTATTGGAAACAGGAGCGGGTTTTCCGCACTCGGCGCAAAACTTACCTGTGTTTCCATTGTGACCGCAAAGACAATTCCAGCCGCCAGTTGATGCTGCTGCTTGCTGTTGTGCTTGTTGTTGCGCACCCATTTGAAACAGCGCTTGAGGATTCATGCCGCCTGCCGCAGTTGCCATACCCATTCCCATAAAACCAGCCATTGCTCCGCCTTCGTTCGAGGCAGCCGCTCTCATCGCATCACTTTGAGCGTTAACAAGTGTCGCTGCCGCCATTGTCGGGTCTTTCATTACAGCCGCTGTCTGAAGCTGCTTGATGCGGTTTTCATCTTCGGCGGGAGCTGTACAGGTAATTCCAAAGTTGACAATTTCGATCCCTCTTACATCTCTCCATTTATCAGTGAGAGCTTCGTTTAAAATCTGCGCCAGCTTTTCTGTTTGGAAAGAAATTTCATGATACTCACCAGTGCCGAGTTTGGCTAAAGAGGGTCCCAATACGGTGATAATTTCGCTTTTTAACTGGCTGTCAATTTTATCGCGGGTATAATTATCAGTTACATTGCCGCAAACATTGGCGTAAAACAGGGCAGGGTTTGCCATGCGATAAGAATATTCGCCGTTAGCGCGCAAACTTATTGTTAGACGCAAATTTATATTGGGGTCGACCACAAGATAGGGGATGGGGTTCGGTGTTCCGTATTTGTTGCCGATTATTTCTTTTGTATTGAAAAAATAAACTCTCTGATCTTTTCCAGGGCTTCCGCCGTATTTAAAGCGCTCACCCATATTTTTTAAAGCACCGATAATTCCTTTTCCAAGACCGCCGTAAAAAACGCTTGTCTCTGTGGATTGATCGTAAGTATAACTTCCTTCTTCGGCGCAAAATTCTACAATGCGTCCATTATCAATAATGATCGCAGCCTGACCTTTGTTCACAACAAGACCTGAACCGTTGGAGATTATATTATCCTCTCCTTTGGTATTACTGCTTCTTTTGCTAACCCGTTTTTGCCCTTTAGCTGCCAGTACATCGGCATCCAAACTTTCACAAACAAAAAACTCCAGCCACTGATCCGCTAAAACTCCGCCGACAGCGCCTGTTAATGCTTTAATTAATCCCATATCAACTCCTATAAATCTTCAATTGATTGTATCATAAACTACCGAATTGTACTATTTACTGTCTGTTAAAATTTACAGCGACAGATGGAAGGAATTACTGTAATTTGGAGACGAGAAGTTTTGGGGTTAGGTGATGGGGTTAATGTCCGCACATAAAAAAAGGGGCTATCGCCCCCCATTTATGTTAAGACCGCACGATTTCGCACGATCATTAGGTGGAGTGTGCAAGGCATTTAAACTCCACAATTAATTATGTGCGGAAATGGGGGAAAGGGTCAAGGCTTTACACAGCCACTTTTGGGAATTCTTTTAACGAGTTGAGTTTTATTTGACGAGCTTTCCAAAGATCGAGTTTAACTTGCATTGCAAGCCAGCTTTCGGCGTTGGTGCGGGTAACCTTTGCTATTCGAAGCGCCATCTGCACAGTACAGGCTGATTTTTCATTTACCAGTTCCGAAAGTGCTTTTCGTGTTATCCCCATCATTCGGGCTGCGTCTGTAACAGTTATATTCAAAGGGATTAAAACATCTTGTAGAAAAACATTTCCAGGGTGAACAGGTTTTCGTGTTTTTTGCATAGACAACTCCTTAATGATAATCTCTATAATCCACTACATACGCATCTT
>WQYB01000180.1 GCA_009781475.1 Treponema sp. | reverse complement strand
TATAATGATTACAAAGGTTTATATTGATACTTCCATCGTCGGAGGTTATTTTGACGATGATTTCTCAAATGATACCAAAGCGTTATTTAAGCGTTTGGAAAATAAAGAAATCATTTTTGTGATTTCCAGCGTATTAAAACAGGAGCTTCAAAAAGCGCCTGTCAATGTTCGGGAATTACTTGATAAATATAATCCTGCTTGTTTTGAATATGTTGAATTGACAAAAGAAGCTATTGAACTTGCGGATAAGTATATTACCGAAAAAGTAGTAGGTAAAACAAGTATAGATGACTGCCTGCATATTGCATTGGCTACAATTAATAAAGTCGATGTTTTGGCAAGCTGGAACTTTAAACATATAGTAAATTTACAGCGTATAAAAGGTTATAATGGCGTAAATCTTAAAAATGGATATTCTGTTGTAGAAATTAGGAGTCCAAAGGAGTTATTAGAATATGAAAAGTAATGTTAAAGAAAAACAATTTGATTGCATTGCTATTAAAAGCAGTATTCAGAGACAGATTTATGACGAAACAAAAAATATGACAAATAATGAGCTTTTGTTATACTTTAATAACAATGCCAAAGGTAAGAAAAAAGAATTATCTGTTAGAAAAAAACGCATAAAAACACTCGTGCACTAAAGGAGTTTTAGGATGAAAAAAGTAATTATAGCGGTGATTTTAATTTCTGTTTTTGAGGAAAACAAAATTAATTAAGAAGACTTCACGCAGTGGCGCAAAGAACACGGAGGACACTGAGGGGAAGAAGGACTGAGGATTACCTTTTAATTACTTTAAAAATACAGTAAAATTAAATATCTATGAAACAAAAAAACAAACAGAAACAACAAACCATATTTCCTGTCTCAAAGTACAAGCTTTATGCGGTTACTTTGCTATGCGGACTTTGCGTTATGGTTCTTGAGCTTGTAGGAGCAAGAATGATTGCGCCTTTTCTGGGCGCGTCAATTATTGTGTGGACTTCGCTTATCGGGATAATTATGGCGAGCCTTGCGGCAGGCTACTATGCAGGCGGGCGTATCGCAGATGTTAAGCCTTCATTAAAACTGCTTGCGGCGTTTATTGCCGGAGCGGCGTTGTGGGTTGTACTTTTGGCATTTATCGAAAAAGCTTTGCTGCGAATTTTGCTTACTAGCGGGATTAACAATATTTATGTGCTTTCAATTTTGGCGGCTTTTTTGTTTTTTGCGATTCCAAGTTTTTTACTTGCAACAGTTTCACCTTTTATAATTAAAATATTTACGACTGATAAATCAGATGCAGGAATTGGCGGCATTGCAGGCAGAGTGTCTGCGTATTCTACCATTGGCAGTATAATCGGAACTTTTCTGGGCGGCTTTATTCTTGTGTCGTTTTTTTCCGTAACGGTAATTTTACTTTTTACAGCTTTGGTTTTATTTATCGCCGCAGCTTTTCTTTTTACAACTAAGCTTAAAGCAGCGTCTCTTTGTCTTGTTGTGTTTGCGGCATTTGCAGGGTTGTACAATTTACAAAAATCGCAAATACCGAACCAAGCAATAGAAACAATGTACAACAGTCTTTTTATCGCCGAATATGCCGAAGACGGCAGAAGAGTTCGCGCGTTGTATACCGACAGCGAAAAATTGCAGGGAAGAATGTTTGTTGACAACCCAAGCGAGATGGCTGGCGAATATCTGAATTTTATCGCTGATACATATATCAATAATGATACTAAATCTATATTGATGCTTGGCGGCGGAGTGTATGTGCTTCCGCGCTGGCTTGCCGTTGAATATCCCGATACCAATATCGATATTGTAGAAATTGATCCGGGTATAACACAGGCGGCGCGTGATTTTTTTTATTTGACTGACCGTCCCTCGCAGCGTATTTTCCATGAAGACGCGCGGTATTTTGTAAATCGTTTGGCTCTTGAAGGTACAAAGAATTACGACCTTATTTTTCAGGACACTTACGGCTCTCCGTTAAATGTTCCTTTTCAGCTTGCCACAGTCGAATATTTCCGCAAGGTAAAAACCCTGTTATCCAGCGATGGTGTTTTTATTTTGAACTTTATAGGAAGCCTGAACAGCAAAATGTTCGCAGGGCTTCATTCCGCCGTACAGGAGGCTTTTACGGATGTAAAGGTCTTTTTAGTAAACGAGCCTGACAATACAGAAACCCTGCAAAACATCATCCTTGCGGTTTATAATTCCGGTTATGGACACGATAATTACCCAATACCAGAATATAGGGGTGCTTTTTTACACGAAATTGCGGCATTTACAGACCGTTTTGCGCCTGTTGAAAGATATACCCTGGATATGGTAAGATAGGGTAAGGGGTCAATATGGAATTAGAATATATCTATTTTGAAGCCGATGAAGGCGGTTATATCGGGTATTTCGTTGATTTTCCACAGCATGTAACAGAAGGTGAAACAATCGAAGAACTGGAAGAAATGTTAATGGATATGGCTGAATGTTTAAAACTTGTTAAATACCATAAATGAAAACTGGCAATTGCATGAAAAGAAACAAACTGCTTCAAATATTAAACCAGATGGGAGTAATATTTGTCCGCCATGGAAAAAAGCACGATGTTTATATTCAACCTGCAACAAGGATTGAAACAACTGTTCCGCGTCATACGGATATAAAAGAATTTACTGCCAAAAGTATTATAAAAACCCTTTCACCACAGGAGAACAAATGAAAAAACTAATCATTATTGCAATTATATTTTTACTGCCTGTTGTTTTTGTGTCAGCGGGTGAGATTACTATGCAAAGATTAGTTGGATTTGATAATTATGTTCCAATGTTCATGGGAAGTGCACCGCAACCAGCAAACCCAAATACTATGCGAGTAGATAGTAGATATATGAGGCCTATTACTACCGATGATAACTATGAAATGTTTGCTGGGTTGGCAGGGAGTCTTTCCTCAATAGATACTTACCTGGAGTTTATTCTTGCCTCTTACTATTCCCCTGCGGTTGTTCAAATCCGTCCTGCCGAAGCAGATGCGATATTGCCGGTAAATAATCCCCGTCAGGCCGACTTAAAACTCGGTGCGGCGGTGTTTCAAGAAATACAGATTTTGCGTTTCCTCGCTTCGAGCGCAGACCCGACAGGGACAGGCTCAGCGACCGCTACGGCGGCGGTTGGCCGTCATGAGGGCATACTGAAATTCATCACCGACCGAGGCAATGTCACCCGCGCAGACATAGAAGCCTTTTACCGCAACGGCATACGCGCCCTCATTTCCGAAATCGTAACCGAGGAATTTAATAAAATAAGTTTCGTTATGGATAATCCATCAAGAAATATAAGCTATGATGCTGTCTTGACACGCAATCCGCAAAATGGGCGCTTTACATTAAGTTATGTAAGACCTAGTGTTCCAAATAATAGAAATGAAATATCAGATTCTTCACTGGATACACTTTT
>WQYB01000179.1 GCA_009781475.1 Treponema sp. | reverse complement strand
TATTATCCATTTTTTCTTTTCGTTTCTTTAGTAAATCATTTATTTCTTTTGTTTTATTTCTTACATTTACTATAGAAGCTATAATAACGAATATGTATATAACAACCGCCATAATGATAAGAACCCAAACAGGGGTTACAGAATACCAGTCAAAAACATAACCAAATATAACCAGAACTACAATTGTGAAACTTATATCCAATAGGTATTCTAAAATTAAAAACTGGCTTTCAATTTTATGTAAAAATATTATCCCAATATTAATAATGATATTTGCTGCGAATATTTGGAAAACTGTATAGAGATATATATGCTCTTCGTTAAAAATCAGGAAAAATAATGCCAAAATGATTAATGCGGCTCCGGTGCAAAACACTATATTTACAATTAAATTTTTCATTTTATCTATCCTCCTTCAATAATAATCTGATATTTTCTAGATATTTTCTTGTAACATACAAACATTTTCCGTTTGATAATTCTGCCTTAAGATGGCTGTTTGCCAAAGTTTTTATTTTTTCCAGTTTATTAATATTTACTATGCAATATTTACTTATCTGAACAAAACCTTTATTTGCCAGTTTTTCATAAAGCTGATACAAACGGTTTTTATTATAGTAGCCTTGCTTTTCATCAAAAACAATCGTTTTTTTATCAATACTTTCTATATAATAAACTTCAGAAACATTAATTAATTTTAGGCTGTCATCTATATAACATTCTACTTGAGTATCAGCTGATTTTACCAAAGAGACGATGCGATTTACTGTTTTATTCATCACAGGATATTCGATCGTAACTTCAATATCTTTTTTTGTTGTGTTCTGTTTAAGATTTATTATCATGTTTTTTCTTTATTAATATATTTTTTTGTATATGGGCATATTTCGATACATTTTCCGCATATAGTTAATTTTTTATTCATTTTTTCCATTGTTATTGCTTTTGCTGTATCTGCACATTTTTTTGCGTCAAATATTTCACAACGTTCTGTTTTTACATTCCATAATTTACCTGTAATAGCGCCGCCGGGACAATATTTTACACATTCCACGCAATCACCGCAGAACGATTCTTCTATCGGCTTGCCGCAATCCAGTTCCGCATTTGTTAAAAATGATGATATTCTTATCCCGGAGCCATATTCTTTTGTTACAAACAATGCTGATTTTCCTATCCAGCCTAAACCTGATCTTGTTCCGATTGTTTTATGCGGCAGCTCCGTTTCAAAATTATCATTTTTAATAACCATCGTTGATGTTTGAGCATGAGCTTTATATCCATTATTAATTAAAAATTGCGCCCCTGTTGTTACAATTTTATTTAATAAATCATTTATTCGATTGTATTCATCAAAATAAGAAATGTTTGGACCATCATGTATGGACATAATAATTTGCGCAGGTATTTTTACCGCAACAAACACACCATAAGGCATTTCATTAATTTTATTTATTCCGTTTAAATCAGCAAATCCAACTAGATCGGCTCCGCTCGACAATATTAAATCTTTTAGTTCTTTCATTGCTTACTCCGATTATATAATTATATCAAAAATATATGCTCTGCACAACATTTATTTTTTATTTTTTACAAATCGTAATATTGACTAAATAATATTTATTATGATACAATGACATTATGAAAAGAAACTATTATTATTTTTTAATTTTAATATTATTAATAACTTCCTGTATTGGAAAAAGCGAAGTTCCGGTAAACACAAGTACTTCTTCTGAAAAAACAATTCAACAGCAGCTCACAAGTGGTACTATTTTTATCACAGGTTTTTATGCATTTAATATTCAAGTTGCATGTTATTGGATAGACGGAAAACCGCAAGTGCTTGATACTCCTTCAAGCGCGACCTATTCCTATGCTAACTCTGTTGCAATATCTTCCTCTGATGTATATATTGCCGGATTTTATAGTAACAGAAATTCTAGAAGTATTGCATGTTACTGGAAGAATGGAGAAAGAATTGATCTTTCTATTACAGGAGAATTTTCAGCTTCCTCCACAGCTATGGCAATATCTGGCTCAAATGTCTATATCACAGGCGGATATTCAGGCGGAGGTATACATAGAGCATGTTATTGGAAAAATGATGTTTTTCATGATCTTGCAATTCCAGAAAATGCCTCAAGAGCTTATGCAAGAGCAATAATAATATCCGACAATGATGTTTATATTACAGGCGAATATCGTAATAGTAACTTCACACAAATTGCATGTTATTGGAAAAACGGTGTTTTTAATGAACTTAATAATCCTGTAGGTGCAGACTCTTCTGCATGTGCCAGTGCCATTGCAATATCAAACTCTGATATTCATATCGCAGGTCATATAAGCATTGGTGATGATTGTATTGCTTATTATTGGAATAATGGAAACCCGCAAGAACTTTACATTCCTAACAATGCAGAAAGCAGTATTGCAAACTCAATTGCGGTATTGGATTCTGATGTCTATATAATAGGCTATTATGCTATTGATTATTATAATAATGTTGCATGCTACTGGAAAAATGGAGAGCTTCATGAACTTGATATACCAAGTGATGCAAGGACTAGCATTGCCACTGCAGTAGAAATATCCGGCTCTGACATTTATATAACAGGTTTTTATACAGATAACAATTTAACTGAATTTGCTGTTTATTGGAAAAATGGAACATTATACAATCTGGATCCTCTTGCAGGTTCAAGTATGGTTCGGATCACTGATATTTCGATATCAAAATAGGTAGACTTTTAAATAGTTAAAATAATTATTATTAATGAAATCTGAATATATTTTCATCGATTATCTTAAATCTGGAATGTCATTTAAAGTAATAACACGTTTGTCATTATACATCATTATCAAATGTTCAGTTTCAGTGTATTCATCTGAATATTCACTTGTAAATCTGTCATTAACTTTTTTATTTACAAATTCACTGTTCCATGCTGCGAACATAAACCACATGGATTTATCTCTTTCCATTTTATTTATATCCGGAAGTGTGCCGCATTCTGTTAACCCGATTGGTTTCATTGTTCCAAGTTCATGAAGATATTCAACAATTTCATAAAACTTTGAAGCTAAAGAACCATACTCCCTTGCAGGCGGATAAATATCTTCACCGACTAAATCCACGTATTCAGCGCCGGGAAACCATTCTTTTTCTCCGCCGTTCCAAACCCAAATAATATTATTTAATTGATGATAATTTGTCATTCTATCGTACATTAAAATCCACAATTGTTTAAAAGCATCCGCTCCAAAAGCACCCCACCAAAACCAGCCGCCGGATGCTTCATGCAAGGGCCTCCACAATATCGGTATATCCAAATCATTTAAACGTTTAAACTGTTCTGATATAACATCAATATCGCGTAACAAAAGATTGTAACCTTCCATATCTTCTTTACTTATGGCTTTTGCAAAATCAAATGTTGT
>WQYB01000178.1 GCA_009781475.1 Treponema sp. | reverse complement strand
CGCTTAACTTTTTTAAGCAATCTTCTTCATCAAAAAAGCCTTTCTGTTTCATTCTTTAAGCGTATAACGTTTTATTAATTTATGCTATAGTTTCTTGAGTTTTTAGAGGTTCCCTAAATATAAAACAAGGAGCATTTTATGAAAAAGGATGAAATTAAAGGCGTTTGGAGTGACAGGTGGTTAGATTTGGTTTATAAGAGCGTTGGTATTATCAGCGCTATTTTGCTGACAATATATACTGTATATCCTGACGTTAAACCACGTCTATTGATAATATTAAGTTTTGTGTATTTTATGACTGTAATTTTTGTTATAATCACCAATAATTCTAGCAAAATAAGGTATTTACGGTTTTTATCTGTGCTTAAACAGGCTGGTATAAAAGGGGTTTATCATAATAGAAGAGCAAATTTTGCACGAATTTTAGATGCTCTTTCAGGTGAATTAATTGATAAAATTGGAACAGTAAATAATATAAAAATACTGGTTAATTATGGTCATGATCTGTTAAGAAGTATAGAAGAAACTCTTAGCACAGCTATAAAGGATGGTGCTAAGGTCAGAATAATAATTGCCAAATACGACAACGAATATCAAAATGATGTATGGAAACTTGAAAGCTATTACAGTGACCTTAAAAATAAAAACAACCATATACCAATAGAACAGGTTAAGAGAACAGGTAAAAATCATTATAACTCAACACTTGAAATAATAGATAGACTGCAAAAACTTTCAAATGAAAAAGATGGAAATTTTAGGTATAAACAATTTACAACACAGGCACGTTATGCGGTTGTTATTGTGAATAAAAAGTGGGCATGGTGGACACCGTATCACCCGGGTATGAAAGTTGCCAAAACTACATCGTTTGTGCTGGAGAAAGGTAAGGAACATGATGATTTAACTATTCTTGGACAATGCCTCGGTCATTATAAAGCTCTTTGGGATACATTGCCATCCATAGAGGCAGACCAGCAGGGATCGAAAAATACGCCTAATGACACAGGAGCTTCCATATGAAAAAGATCATAACAACAATAATCCTGCTGGCAGTTATTGCGCTGAACGTTTTTGCCCAAAATGAAATACCAATGTTTTTTGATAATGAGTTGGGGTTACAACTACCCGGTAATATTGGATTTACTCGAAGAGTTACTTATAGTTCTGATGGAAATAGAATTGCTACAACTTTTAAAAATGGAAAAATTGCTATTTGGGATGTAGCAACTGGTAGAGAAATAACCAGAATGATTGGGCACAATGAGCCTGTTACCAATATAATTTTTAGTCCCAATGGAAGATTATTAGCTTCATGCGCTGGACGTGATTCAAATATAAAAATTTGGGATGCTAACTCTGGAGAATTGATACGAAACATCCCACAGGATGGTGCAACAAACATTAGCTTTAGTCCTGATAGTAGTCGTTTAGGTAGTAGTAATACTAACCAAGCAACTCGAAATGAAGTAAAAATATGGAATGTTTCAAATGGCAATGTATTATTAACATTGGTTGGTCATACAGAAGGCATTCAATCTTTCACATATAGCCCTGATGGTAGACAAATACTTACATCTTCTAGTGATGGAACAATAAAAATATGGAATGCAGGAAACGGTCAAATAATCAGGACTATAGATAGCGGTTTAAGATTTCAATCTGCAGTATATAGTCCTAATGGAAGACATATAGCTGCTCATATTCACGATAGAAGAACCAATATCGAAACTATCCGAATTTATACTACGGAAACTGGTCAAGAAGTAAGATCTATCTCTGCAGAATTATCTAGAAATCTTATATACAGTCCAGATGGCAGACAATTACTGGTAAATGCGTGGATTGATGACGGGGATAAAAAAATAATAGTAATATTTGACCCAGAAACAGGTCGGGAATTACGTAGATTTAACAACGGTGATTTTGCGGCATCTTTTAGCACTGATGGGCGTAGGATTTTAACAGATTCTGCTACTTTTGAAATAGCTGTGGCAGGAAGCAATTATGGCGCTTCCTTCGCCAACATTCTTGACGCAACCACCGGAAGAAACGTAGGAGTAATCGGCTACGGACCTTTAAACATTGGCGCAAGAGCATTCGCTGATATGCAAGTAGCCCGTTTCCTCAACGACACCGCCGCTGTTACTCGTCACGAGACAGTACTGCAATGGATAATATCAAGGGGCAATGTCACCCGCGCAGACATAGAAACATTTTACCGCAACGGCATACGCGGCCTTATTTCCGAAATCGTGACCGAGAAATTTAACCGAATGAGTTTTTTACTAAGCAATGCCGTAACAAATCCAATTAGAGACCATGAAATGGTCTTGACACGCAATCCGCAAAACGGACATTATACTTTAAGTTACGGAGGATATTATACAAACCGAGAAATTAGGACTATTACTGCCGCTTCGCTGGAAGTTTTGTTATCTGAAATGCGAAATGGGCGAAACAGAGCTGATTTTGACCAAACCGGTATTAACAAGCTCCGTGCCCAAGCCGCGCTGATGCCGGCAGTAGTTTATGCCGGCTGGCGTCCAAATGGCGTAGATGCCATGGCGCTTATTACCGAAACGCTTACCAATTTTTATATTAACCCAAACAGAGAACCTTTTAGTGCCGTGGTTGGGATATGTGCCCGATATCAAGTAGCATATGCTACTGGTTCCGGATTTGCCGACGTAGCGGCAAGAGCATATGTTAGCGTGCTTAATGAACTGAATTCTGGATTAACACGCCAAGTCATCAATGAAAGTACTGTCAGCGCCGCCCGCGTTCCTAATGACCCGCGGTTCAATATCTTCTCCACGCCGTGGAGGTAGGGGTGTTGCACAAGATTTTGTTTCAGGGTGTCTTTGAAAGTAATATAATATTGACAATAAATATCAAATATGATATATTTGATATATGGAATACAGAGTGGAAATGTATGAAAAAGAGGGCGGTAAAATGCCTGTTGTGGATTTCATACAGGGTTTAGAAGTCAAAAAACAGGCTAAAGTCGCAAGAGAAATCGATCTTTTGGAAAAATTTGGCAGTGAATTACATTATCCTCATGTAGACTCTATAAAGGGTGAAAAATATAAAGGTTTATTAGAATTAAGAATAGAATTTGCTTCCAATATTTTTCGGATTTTTTTCTTTTTACCATCAATTAATAATGCAATTTTATTGCACGGTATTGTTAAAAAGAAACAAAAAACACCAAAAAAAGAATTGGATGTGGCATTGGAAAGGATGAAGGATTATTTAAGGAGAAAAAAAGATGGAATGGAGTAAGGTTAGAGACAGTATTCTCGAAAACAAAGATGTTCGCAAAGAATATGACTTAATGGAAGCGGAATATAAAATAATCGAGGAAATAATTATGGCTAGAAGGGAAAAGAATTTAACCCAAAAAGGTTTAGCCCAATTAATCGGAACAAAACAATCTAATATTTCCAGACTTGAAAGCGGTAATTAT
>WQYB01000177.1 GCA_009781475.1 Treponema sp. | reverse complement strand
TATTTCAAATGCTAATTTATCATCTATATAAAAATTACTAACATTGCCAATTGAGCAAGTTAAATCAGAAGGATTAGAACCCCATACTTGTTTTTCATAAGTAATTTGATTCATTGATATATCTTTCTCAGTTATATTATTTGAGTTAGTACTACACATTATAAAAATAGTACATATAAATAATAAATAACATGTAAATCCAAACTTTTTTCTTTTCATTAAAAACTCCTCAATTAATTATATCATTAAATTGCATTATTTGAAATGTATACCTATAACTTTTTTCACAGGCTTGCGCAAAAACCCCCGCAGGCTAGAGATGGCTGAAAATTAGACAATCATTTATAGCTCTTCCAGCGCAAAGATAACTGTTTAATATTCTATTTTATATGATAATTTTATTTAACTTACGATGAACGCTGGATACAATAACATATCTATTGTGAAAAGCAGCCATAGACGCCTGCGTGGATTTTCGCTCACGCCTGTTATATTAATTTACACCATACATTTCTGATATATGAATTGAGTAGTCAGGTGCTGGGCTACCCCCACTTTTGTACTTGGCTATTCTTTTCACTTTTTACCCACTTGGCGAAGGTTTGCTCCTTATGTCCTTTTTCTTTCGCAAATGACCATGCGCTTTTACCACTCAATTTCCATTCTTCCAACCATCCGGTTTTTTTCTTCTTTATTCGCAGGCGGGTTTAATACCCCGCTCTTCAGGGCGTTTGTTATAACGTAACGTTTTGTATGTGTTGGTATTAAATCCCTCATACAATCCATACCTTACAGAACAACATACCTCGTCCTTTTTGGGCGAGGTTGTTGATTAAATCTCATTCCTTCCTCCAAAAATATTTATTTCTGGAAGTTTACCTCTTTCCTTTACTCACTGGTAGAAGCGGTTGTTTTGACAGTTACGCTTACATTTTCTAATTAGTTGACACTTCGGGGTTTTCGGGGAGAAAAAGATAATTTGCTAATTTTATTGTGTTAGTATTTTTTTTCTTCCTTTATTAAAACCTATTAATTTTATGATGTTTCTTAAAATCCCATTGATTTTTGTAACCAAAATTCTCCTCTAATTATATTTAATTCATCATTTTTATTAATAAGATAATTTCCATATTTTATCATACATTCTTTATTACCATTCTGTGCTCCAATACGAAGCCAAAAAACCATTTTTTCATTATTAATTTGTTCGTAATATTCTGCTAATTTTAATGAAATTATACCGTTCCCTCTCATAGCTCTAATTTCCAAACTATTCAAATTATTATTATCAATTACTATATCTATTTTTTCTTTATATTGTATTTCTTTTATAAACATACATTCATTTATAATATATTCGTAGCTTATGTAATTTAAAGCAAATTCATTATCATTTTTTCTGGATTGAAATAGCCAAAAAAGTCTTCTTTCATAATCTAATATGAAATCATCATGAAATAAATTTCTGTATGACCAAATACTATATTGTGATTGAGAATCATTATTTTCTGAATTAATTAAATACCATTTGTACATTTTTTCATCATTTCTTTCGGCTATACCATAATGAGTAGCAATTTTATTTGCGCTTTGAATATCACCCGAAAGAGCCAATATTGATAATTCATAAATTGTTAAACTATCTAATCTAGCTGATTGCGATATAGGTTTAAATCCATACAAATTATTATTTAAAACTTTTTCATTATAATTAATTTCATCCTTTTGAATTAAACAAGAATTATTTAAAATAATAATGAAAATAATTAAAAAAATAAATTTCATTATATCTCCTAAAAAATATAAAAATTTCAATTAATTTCCATTTCGATTATAAAAACCATTATATCTAGAATTATGATTAAATAAATTATAATAACCTAAGGAATTCTCGTCAGGAAACATAGTCCCATTAAAGATATATAAGATTCTATGTACTTCACCATTATATCTTGTAAAATTATAGTAATAAGGATCAGCTGGAGTAGGAGGTAAAAGAGTAGAGGTAATTATACTCCAAAGAATTTTATTTGGAGCAAAAACATCTGTTGAAAGTACATCAGACAACCTTTGAGCAAAATTAAAAAAATAATTTGACGGAATTCCACCAGCGCTACATGAAAGTAATAAAATACTTTGTCCTTTTCTATATTTTTCATGTTGTCTAATTAAAGATGCTAATTCATTAGGATTTAAATTATTTCCATTTTGATCTTTAATATAATCAGAATTACCATGAGCTGCAACAACAAATAAATTTTCACGATCTACTTTATCAAGTATTCCTATTGGTAGAATTAATAGATTTTCTAAATATGAATATAATTCTTCATCTGGTGATATTAAAATCAGATACACTTGATTTCTCCCATCCGGATCAACAAACTTAACTGGATTATTCCCGCCATAATGATACACATGGAAGTTAACATAGTTGTAAATCCCACCAATTCCAGGCAAGTTTTGATTTCTCTGTCTCGCTTCATCGTTGATCGGAGCACTTGGTAAGTAGTCACCTTCGTACATCGCAGGGTCAACGGACAGCCAGCGCGAAATTCGGGGGTCTAAGTACCTAGCTCCGTAGTAATACAAGCCCGTCTCTTCATCTAATTCTTTACCTGTGAAACGGAAGGGTGTTCCGTCACCGGGGGAGTTAAGGTTTTTCCAGTCAATCCAAAGTTCTCCGTAAGGAGTGTATTCAATTCTTTCGTGTAACTGTCCTATGTGGTTTGTAATCGTCTGCGCGCTTCCGAGGTGGTCACTGTGGTAGTAATATATCCTCTCTCTTTCAGCTTGCGTGTTGTTGTTTCCTTCACTGTTGTACTTGGTAAGAATTCTCTGCTCGCCTAAATAGATATGTTTACTTTGTACCCACTCAGCTCTGGAGTCATTTGTCTGCCACATTCTGTTAAAGTAAAGGGTAGATCTCCTGTTATTCAAAACGTATTTAACAGCTCTCTGACCATCAGCTCCATAGCGGTACTGTACTGTGTAAGCGCTGTCACTCGATTCACTCAAAAGGTTTCTTTCATTCCAGCGGTAATTGCGTTGGTATACACCATCAGAGGAGTTTTGTGTCTGCGGTCTTGTAACTCCAAAGCCGTAATCAGTCCAGTAAAGATCTCCGTCCTGATAGTACGGTCTGTAAACCTCAGGATTAACAGCATTCGATCCATCACGTTCTGCTATAAGGTTACCGTTAAGGTCGTAGCTGTAGTGTCTGTTTCCAATTCTGCTTGCTTTTCTTGTTCCCTGTACGTAATCGTAATCGAGGTTGTAGTTAAGGTTGTCACCGAGCCTGTTTGGAGTACTTACCATACTTTCGCTTATCTTGTTTGTCATGTTTCCAATTCTATTGAATGTAAAATCCTGTTTGTAAGTAGTTGTATATTCTGTAGCTCCTTGTGGTCCGTAAGGGTGAGATCTGCTGCTTCCTTGAGCCTGAATGAGTTGGTATAGTCCATCATATGAATAGTTTTGTGTGGTTGTGTGTCCGTCAGAAGTGTTTGTGTAACTTAAAACATTTCCTACCGCGTCAAATTCGTAGCTCAAGTTTTGGTAGGCAAGCCTATTTTGGTTTTCAGTTCGTACTGTACTAAGCCATCTT
>WQYB01000176.1 GCA_009781475.1 Treponema sp. | reverse complement strand
TTGTACATAGCAGAGTTTATTAAAAATTTACAAGAAGCAAAAGGCAATAACTATAAAATACCAGTCTCATGCTTTACAGCAACGGCAAAAGATGAAGTTGTAAAAGATATCATCAAATATTTCAAACACAATTTAGATTTGGATCTTAAAAAAGTTGTTTCATCGGCAACAAGAAAAAATCTTGCCTATCATGCAATTCATGTTCAAGACGAGGCGGAAAAAGATGTAAAACTCAGGAATTTACTCCAAGAATTTGATTGTCCAACCATAATTTATGTTTCACGAACAGTCAGAGCCACAATTATAGCCGACAAACTCAAAAAAGACGGTTTTGACGCAATCAGTTATCACGGTAAAATGGACAAACGAGAAAGAATTCAAAATCAAGAACTTTTCACAAAAGGGAAGTGCAACATAATAGTTGCAACGAAAGCATTTGGAATGGGTGTTGATAAGGACAATGTCGGGTTAGTTATTCATTATGACATCTCAACATCGTTAGAAGACTATGTGCAAGAGGCAGGACGTGCTGGGCGAGATACAAAGTTGAACGCTGTTTGCTATGCGCTTTTTAATGACGATGACATAAATAAGCATTTTGCGTTTTTAAGTCAAATGAAAATTACGCAAGCGGAAATTTCACAAATTTGGCGAGCGATAAAAAGGCTGACTAACAAACGCGGTGAGATAACTGCATCACACTTAGACATTGCAAGAGAAGCAGGCTGGAGTGATGAAAAAGAAGGCGAAATCAAGACAAGAGTCACGACTTCAATAAATGCACTTGAGCAGATAAATTACTTAAAGCGCGGCCAAAATATGCCAAAGGTTTATGCAAACAGTGTACTAGTTAAAAACACGATAGAAGCATCTGAAAAAATTAGAGCGTCACATTCATTTGTAAATGATAAGCAAAAAGAAGAAGCAATAAGGGTTATTTCACGCTTATTCAAAACAAGGGCCAAAGGCGGACGAGACGCAGATGGTAACAACGAGCATATTGACTTTATAGCCGATAGAGAACAACTTGAGTTAGAGCGCGTAATAAGGATAATTCAAATTTTAAGAGAAGAGAAAATCCTTGCCGATACAAAGGACTTATTCGGTTTTTTGCAAAAAGACCAGGGGCGAAACGCAGAGAGGGTGCTTGAGATATTCAAGCATACGGAACGGTTTATATGTGACTTTTTAGAAGACAATCAAGAAAATATTGCTGTTGGAAAAAAGTTCAATATTAAAGAAATGAATGTTGTAATGCAAGACCTTTATCCTAATACTTCGATTGCAAGTCTTAATAAGATTTTTAATTTTTATGATATTAAGAGAATTGTCAAGAGAAGGAATGAAGAGAATAGAGATTATATTAATCTGAAATGCTATTTGAAAATTGATGAAATAAAAGAGAAGAGCAATAAACGCTTAGCTATTGCCTCGTTCATAATCAAATATTTGTATAACAAGTTACCAAAAGTTGTCAAAGAAGATAGTGACACTAAGATCGAATTTTCTGTTTTTGAACTCATGCAGAATTATAATTTTGAAAATCAAATGTTCAGCGGCGTTGCAGACGCAATTGAAATAGAAGATGCACTCTATTATTTGAAACGAACGGGGAGTCTCGACATTGACGGTGGATTTTTAGTTATTTATAATCGCATGACAATAAAAAGGTTGGAAGAAAATACAAAATCACAATACACCAAAGAACATTACGAAAAACTGGATAAATACTATGATAATAAGAAAGAGCAGATTCACATAATCGGAGAGTATTTAAAACTACTTTCAATAGGTTATGAACAAGCGCTGACTTTTACTTACGACTATTTCACAATGGATTACGACATGTTTAAATATAAATATTTTAGGGGACGGTTTAGCGAATTAAAACTAAACATGACGCAAACAAAGTATAATCAAATTTTCAAAGAACTGTCGCAAATACAACAAGAAATAATTAATAACAGTAAAAACAAATACATAACAGTAATTGCAGGCCCAGGAAGCGGCAAGACAATGCTGCTTACTCATAAGCTTGCGGCGATTTATATGCAAGAAGATATTAAGCACGAGCAAATTTTGATGCTTACCTTTTCGCGGGCAGCGGCGACTGAATTCAAGATGCGGCTATTAAAGTTAATTGGAAACGCCGCAAACTTTATTAAAATCAAAACATTCCATTCATATTGTTTTGATTTGCTTGGACGAGTAGGGACTTTAGAAAAATCAGAAGATATAGTAAAAGATGTCATTAAAAAAATTGAAGACAAGGAAGTAGACAATTTTAAGCTCACTAATGCAATTATGGTAATAGATGAGGCACAGGATATGGGTGAGAGCGAATACGCTTTGGTACGCGCGTTAATGAATTCAAACGACGGAATGAAAGTTATTGCAGTTGGCGATGATGATCAAAACATTTATGAATGGCGTGGTTCATCATCGGAGTTTTTAGGAAAACTTTCAAAAGTCGATGCGGCGGCAAAATATGAGCTTATTGAGAATTATCGAAGTGCAAAGAACATAATAGAATTTTCAAATAATTTCGCAGCAAAAATTTCGAACAGATTAAAAACGAAACCGCTTAAGGCAATGAAGCAAGAAAATGGACAAATAACTATCTGTAAATTGCAAAACAGCAATATTGAGATTCCAGTTGCAAATGCGGTGCTTAAAGACAAGCCAACAGGTGTTACATGTATTATCACAAGAACAAACGAGCAGGTGAATAATATAGTTGGGCTTTTGACGAAAGAAGGAATTAAGGCAAGAGTAATTCAAACGAACTCAGATTTTCGTTTATTTGACCTTGTTGAAGTTAGAGAATTTGCTAACGAAGTTCTGCAGGGGCAAAGCGCAACAATTGATGCGGATGTTTGGAATGATGCGAAATTAAAACTACAACGAAAATATATGCAAAGCGGCAGCTTAGAAAATGTTCTTAAACTGATCGGTGATTTTGAAGTATTAAATGCAAGACATAAATATAAAACTGACTTTAAGCAATTTATTGATGAATCAAAATTAGAAGATTTTACTTCAGACCAAGCTACAATTTTCGTTTCAACAATTCACCAAACTAAAGGAAGAGAATTTGACAATGTTTATTTGGCTTTAACAGAGAACAACATTTTGACAGATGCGGATTATCGCCAAATATATGTTGCTATTACCCGCGCTAAAACGAGCTTACACATCTTTTGCGCAGGAAATTGTTTTGATTATGTCAAAGCAGAAGGCCTAATGCTGCTTGAAGATAAAACAAATTATACAAAGCCAGAGAAGATAACGATAGCACTGTCACACAAGGATGTCAATTTAGGATTATTTGAGAATGTACAAAAAGAAATCACTGTGCTTAGAAGTGGTAATATGTTGCAAGCTAATAAAGAAGGTTTGCTTGCAAATGGCAAATATGTGCTAAAATTTTCAAAGGCGTTTTTAGAGAAGATGGAAGAGCAAGGAAAGAGGGGTTACTTCACTTCAGGTGCCGTTATAAATCACATAGTTTGGTGGCATCCGAAAAATGTGAATCAAGATGAAAAAGTGGAAAGAATGATAATTCTGCCAAACGTGGAGTTTGTGAAGAAAGAATTTTGAATACAATTGCGGAAAACAGCGAACTCAAAGCAAGTTAGGGCGAATATCCAGCTCATACTTGTA
>WQYB01000175.1 GCA_009781475.1 Treponema sp. | reverse complement strand
GGAGGCACAAAGTGTTTGGGAAGCAAAGATGCCGCAAGTGCAAACTTTGGTTTGGAGGTGAGAAATTCCTGTCTTTTCTTTAGTTATTTATAGAAAGATAAAGGAGGAAGACTCGCACAAACATAGTTCGCACATGGCACTTTTGAGTATCTCTTTTCTATGCATAAGTCCTCCTTGTTAAGATTGGTTTTTAATTTTGATTTTTAAATCAATATTGAGATTTTATCAGAAATTAATTTTTTTGTCAATATGAGTAATGTAATATATGTTGTCTTTACTTATTTATAAAGTTGATTGCATCATGGTTTCCCGTAAAGCTTTATTTATACGTGTTTGATATCCTTTTCCTTTTGATTTAAACCAAGATAATACATCGGCATCTATTTTAATTGAGAGTGATACTTTGACAGGCTCCACTTTCCAATATTCAGAATGAACAGGTTTCATGCGCATAATTTGTTCAGAGGTTAGTTTTGGCGAATCTTTACTGTATTTAACGGGAAAGTTTTTGATTTCATCTAAACGTTCAGCACTTAATTTTTTTGAAGTAATCATTGTAATCCTCCTGTTCTTCATTATCCGCCTGGCGTGCAGATATTATTCTTATTCGCTCCCTGTAGGTATAAAAAGCAATTATGTAAAGAACGCCATTGAGACACCCGATGCCGTAATACCTATCCTCTTGTTCAGAATGCTCACGATCATAACCTTCAAGAAAAGCCGGATCATCAAAGATTTCCAGAATTTCACTGAACGAGAACCCATGGTTTTTTATGTTCAATCGATCTTTGGCTTCATCCCATTCAAAACGGCCATCTTCGCTAATTATGGTTTTACTCATATAATAGTATATATTAATTGATATATATTGTCTAGTAGATATCAAAAAAAATAAATAAATCTTGTAAAAAATATTGCGCATCAATTAATTTTTCTATATTCTAGAAATTAAGAGGAAAAAAATGAAAATCGGAACTTTAAAAGAAATCAAAAACCATGAATACAGAGTAGGTCTTACCCCCAATGCCGCTGCTGCGTATATTAAAGCAGGTCACACAGTTTTTGTAGAAAAAAGCGCAGGGGAAGGATGCGGTTATACAGATGAACAATATACAGCTGCAGGCGCGAAAATAATGCAAAAAGCGCAGGATGTTTGGGCAGAAGCTGACATGATTGTAAAAGTAAAAGAACCGCTTGAAAGTGAATATAATCTGATTCGTGAAAATCAAATTCTATATACATATCTCCATCTGGCTCCGGACAAACCTCAGGTTGATGCATTAATTAAATCCAAGTGTATTGCAATCGCTTACGAAACTATCCGCGACAGAAAGGGACAGCTTCCATGTTTAAAACCGATGAGTCAAATTGCAGGGCGGCTTGCTGTACAAGTGGGAGCTAGATACCTTGAAAGACCGAATGGCGGAAGAGGCGTACTTCTTTCCGGCGTGCCGGGCGTGCCTCATGCGGAAATCGTTGTACTTGGAGCCGGCGCTGTAGGATCAAGCGCTGTCAGAATTGCGGTTGGAATGGGTGCTCACGTCACTGTCGTAGATTTGGATCACGATAAACTTGAATATCTTGAAGATATATATGGAAGCCAAATAGCAACTTTATACTCAACTCCGGAAAATATCGATGACATACTGCCAAAGGCGGATTTGGTCATAGGCGCTGTCCTTGTCCCCGGTTCTTCAGCGCCGAAACTTGTACGCAACAAACATCTGCCGTTAATGAAAAAAGGTTCGGTTATTGTTGATGTTGCAATCGATCAGGGCGGATGCAGCGAGGCAAGTTATCAGACATATCATGACGATCCTGTTTTTGTAAAAGACGGTGTAATAAATTACTGTGTCGGAAATATGCCCGGCGCTGTATCTTATACTTCAACTAACGCTTTGGGAAATACAACATTAAATTACGGACTTTCAATCGCAAAACTTGGAGCCGAAGCCGCATTCAAAAAGGATGAAGGGCTTTTACAGGGATTAAATGTGTATAAAGGTAAAGTTACTTACGAAGGTGTAGCAAAAGCGCATAACCTTCCTTACACACCAGCGCAGGATATTTTAACAGGCGTTTAATTAATCGGTTAATTGCGAATACCAATAAATTCCTGCTCGTGCACAATTCTGCCTGTATTATCATTTGTTAATACAAGCAGATCTTTGCCTTGCGAACCTCTGCGGAATGTAAGCCTATAAGAACCGCCGGCATCGAGAGGCGGACATTCAAAGACTACATCACAACTAACGCTATTTGTATCCGCAGATAAATTCATTGACAAACCCATGGCAATTCCGCGATTCGATAACATTATTCCGCCACGGTTTGCAGGTGCGTTTTGCGCATTAAAAGAAGCATGAACAGTCATTCTTAAAGGTCTGCCTGACGGAAACAGTATTGGATCCCAATATGTATTTGATCTGGGCTGAGGAAACTCCATTCCGTCAAAATAAACTAATCTTAAACCCGGATTACCGCCGGTAAATATTATTGAAGCGGCTTCATTTTCGTTATTTGCAAATGAATATTGAACAGGTGTTGACGAACAGCCTATTATAAAAAAAGATGTGATCAAAACGAAAATTATGAAAATTTTTGATAAATTCACTGTCTCCTCCTTTCCTTATAAATACCATTATAACACAAATAAAATATTTAACTATGTTTCTAAGGGTGACAAATACTTTAATTTTTTGATACACTATATCCATGATTAAAGAAGCAATTATACAAGCTGCAAAAAGAGAAAATCTGTCTTATGAAACTGCCGAAACTGTGATGAATGAAATTATGGAAGGCAAGGCAAGCGAGATTCAAATGGCGGCTTACCTTGCTGCAATGTCAGCAAAAGGCGAAACAATCGACGAAATCACCGCATCCGCCAAAGGAATGCGCAAACATTGCATCAAGATACTCCATGATATGGATGTATTGGAAATTGTAGGTACTGGAGGAGATCATTCTAATTCTTTCAATATATCAACCACTTCTGCGATAGTAATATCAGCTGCAGGTATTCCTGTTGTAAAACACGGCAACCGCGCGGCAACCAGCAGAACAGGCTCTGCAGACGTTCTTGAAAACCTGGGTGTCGATATTACAATAAAACCGGAACACAGTTTGCACATTCTAAAAACTATCGGTATATGTTTTTTGTTTGCACAAAACTACCATATATCAATGAAGTATGTCGCTCCTGTAAGGCGCGAACTTGGCATTCGCACAATTTTTAATATATTAGGTCCTTTAGTAAACCCAGCCGGCGCTAACATGGAATTGTTAGGTGTATACGATCCTGAATTAATCGAACCTATGGCAAAAGTTTTATGCAACCTTGGCGTTAAAAGAGGCATGGTAGTATACGGTCATGACGGACTTGATGAAATTTCCCTAGGTGCGCCAACTACTGTCTGTGAATTAAAAGACGGCTTTATCAAAACTTATGAAATAAAACCTGAAGATTTTGGATTTGAACGCAGTAAAAAAGAAGATCTATTGGGCGGAACTCCGAGCGAAAACGCTCAAATTACAAAAAGTATCCTGACAGGAGAAAAAGGTCCAAAGCGCAATGCGGTATTATTAAACTCGGCTGCCGCAATACATATTGCAAAACCTGAAATCAGCATCAAAGACGCAGTTGCAATTGCTGCAGATGCAATCGACAGCGG
>WQYB01000174.1 GCA_009781475.1 Treponema sp. | reverse complement strand
TTATTTTCGTATCCTGAATAAGTGTGCAGGACATACCAACCCGTAGCCATTATTTAACCAACTTGCCTTAAAATATAGCTCTAATACCCAAGAGCAATAACATATCTATTAACCCTAAAATAGCGGCAATAATACCTGTGGAAACTATAACAACCTTAACCGAACTGACTACATCGTCTCTGCTAGGCCATACTACCTTTCTAAGTTCCGCATAAGACTCTTTAAAAAACTGAATGATCTTTCTCATGTCATCCCCTTCTATAATATGTTACATAAATTTAACAATGTTCGGCATCAGCAACACAATCTCCAAAATGGTGCTTTCAATGCCTCCAGGCGCAGCAGGCTTCGAACCCGCGACCTGCGGTTTTGGAGACCGCCGCTCTACCAGCTGAGCTATACGCCTCTATCTATTATTTAATCTTTGTTTCCTTGTGGAGAGTATGTTTTCTCTCATGCGGGCAATATTTTTTAAACTCCAATTTTTCTTGAATATTGCGCCTGTTTTTGCTGGTTGTGTAATTACGTCTTTTGCATTCACTGCACTGAAGAGCTATTAACTCAGTAACTTGTTTTTTTGCTGCCATAAACTTCCTCTTTAAAATAGGGAATCAATCCCAATATCAATTTAACCCTTGTCGATCAAGCGCAGAGTTTTACGTAGTAAAACTCAAAGATAAAATCCTGTAAGGATTTTATCAGCCCTCAATCAGAATCGAACTGATGACCTCATCCTTACCATGGATGTGCTCTGCCAACTGAGCTATAAGGGCATTAACAGGGCACTTCACGCCATTATAAAAGAATAGTAAAAAGGAGAATTTTGGTCAAGTATCCTGATAGATTTTTCTTATTAAATATAGTAGTCTGTCACTTGGAGGAATAAATGTCCATACATATAGCTGCAAAAGACGGGGAAATCGCGGAATCAATACTGCTGCCCGGCGACCCTTTACGCGCCAAATTTGTCGCCGAAAACTTCCTGGAAAACCCTGTCCAATACACAGGGGTGCGAAATATTCTGGGTTTTACAGGGACTTATAAAGGAAAAAGGGTTTCTGTACAGGGAACCGGCATGGGAATTCCTTCTATATCTATATATGTAAACGAATTATTCAAAGATTTCGGTGTAAAACGGGCAATCCGCATAGGAACCGCAGGTTCTATCAATAAAGATGTAAAAATTCGAGACATGGTGCTTGCTATGTCCGCTTGTACCGATTCAGGCGCTAATAATATCCGTTTTGGCGGCAGAAATTTCGCTCCCACAGCGTCATTTTCACTTTTAAAAACCGCCTGGGAAACCGCAGTTTCCAAGGGTTGGGAGCCAAAAGTCGGCTCTATAGTATCTTCTGATATGTTTTACACAGAAGACCCCGATGAATGGAAACTTTGGGCAAAATTCGGCTGTCTTGGCTTGGAAATGGAATGCGCGGAACTGTACACCCTAGCCGCGAAATACGGGCGCGAAGCGCTTGGCATCCTTACAATTTCTGATAGTTTAATAACAGGCGAAGTTACTTCCCCCGAAGAGCGGCAAAATACTTTTACCAAAATGATGGAAGTGGCGCTGGAAACTGCGATTAGTTGAGGGTGGATAATTTCGTTTTAAAACCTATTTTTTTACTCTCTTTAGTTTATTGTGTGACATTATTTACATTCCTACTGCAATTTCCTGATGTACTATCTTGCCAATTATTTGTGCTGGCGTCTGGTTAGTTGCTTCGGCTCTTGTCAAAATATAGCTTGCAGTAACTTTATCAAGAACCTCTAATAAGGCTCTCTGTCGAGCAAAGATGCCAGGACGGGTGAAATTTATTTTTGGTGTTGTTTGTGTCCAGCGTTCATCTAACGCATCATATTCTTCATTTGTCATATCTGCCATAATAACCCCTGTTCTTCTATTTCTTTATAAAATTGTTTGCGACATTCCATTGCGTGGAAAACCTTAATTTTTCTATCGTTTATGTAATTATACATAACTTCCAATAATTTTCCGGATTTATCAAATCCAATAGATAAATATTTTGTTTCATCACCTTCATCTTCTTCAATCATACCATCGGCAATGTGATTTAATAAAACCCAACGTATATTTTCTTCAGAAATGTTATGTTTAAATGCTGATGGAATTAATATTACTTCCAATGCCATAATTCATTATATCTTGAAAAAATAAGAAAAACAAGTAATATCCCCACAAAACCATTAAGTTTCCCAAAATCTAGGCATTACCTATATATTTTGTATCAACGGCAAAACAGGGTATGTACACGGGAATTATTTGTCTCAGTAGAAATTACTGTTAAAAAAACACTACAATATAAATTTCTGTACTTGAATATTGGGAATATAGCTGTAATGTTTGTGATTTGCTGTTAAAAGGGTTTCATTGTTTTCCAGTGATGTGGCAGCTATAATTGCATCTCCTGTTTCAAGCGCATGACTTAGATAATAATTTTCTACAAGGAACATCGCATAAGTTGATATACTATCGTTAATTTGAATAATTTCTGTTGACCAATTTTTTAATTGTTTTTGCAGATCCTTTAATTCATTTTTATCACGCATACCCTGTAATAATTCCAGATAGGTTACTACAGAAATTTTAAAAGGAATATTTGCAATAATAATTTTTTTGGCTTTAGTATTCCCGCGTAAATGCCATATTATTACGTCTGTATCAATTAACATGGAAGCCTCACAATTTTCTTCCTTTTCTCATATTTCTAACATATTGATCAACATCGGTTATATCATTTTTGTCTTTCCAAATACCAAATAATAAATCTTCTGTATTTTTTACATTTATAGATTTTTCTTTATTTATTGGAACAATTTTTGCGCTAGGTTTTCCTCTGTATGTAATTGTTACATCCAATCCATTATTTACCTGCGATATAATTTTGCCAGGCTGAACTCTTAATTCCTTGGTTGTAATTACCATTAAATCCTCCATCCTAAGTGTACACTACAAGTATACACTATATAAAAAAACTGGTCAATAATAAATTTTCAAAATATTTATTAAAAAACGTACGAACTAATATACCCTATACCGTATAGGGCGAATAACTTGTATTTTTCATGTATTAATGTAAAATATAGATATGTTTTCCCTTGTAAATGATAAATGTATCCCTGCTGATCTGCCTGAAATGTGCATTCCCAGAACAGAACTGATGAAAAAACTCCAAATTGCCGAATCGGACAGGTTTATGTATATTGGAGCTCCTGCGGGATCGGGAAAAACCGTCACTGCTCTTCTTTGGAATTCTGTCAACAAAAGAAAACCTCTTTGGATGAGTCTTGATACTTATGACAATGTTCCTTCGGTGTTTTACAAGCAATTATCTGCGGTTCTTTGTTCTACGCAGCCGGATAATACAAATATGCTGTCTATTCTGGAAGATCCTGCTTTTTCATCATCGCCTGTCGAACATACGGTAAGACTTATTGCGGAAATGCAGCTTGATGACGAGCAGCTGTATACATTAACGCTCGATGATCTTCACCTAATTAATAATATAGAGATATTAAATTCGCTTCCTGCTGTTTTAAAAAGACTGCCGCAGCCGCTTGCCGTGCTTTTATTGTCACGTAACGAAGCGCCCGAATCGTTTCACAATAAAAAAACAGGTATATTAAAACAGGAAAAAAGTATTATTAACATGGAATCCTTGCGGTTCTCAGAAAAAGAATTAAAAAC
>WQYB01000173.1 GCA_009781475.1 Treponema sp. | reverse complement strand
GGCAACTGTTATGTATGTCAGCGATGGTCCATATAAAGAATACAATGCAGATGGTATCACTCTAAGTTTTAAGCGGACAAACAGTAAAAATGAAATTGTTGCAGTATCATATAAAACTGCATTGATGATTCAGGCGTTAAAAGCTCTAGGAAAAGATAATGTTACTGATGATACTTTAAATAAATTATCAAAATTATTGGATTCTTCTGATAAACAAAAAGCTCTCTCAGAGAGCCAAAGAATTACTGCATGGGTGCAAAATTGTGTCAGAAGGGTTTGCGTGGAGGACTTTCAATGAATAGGATTGCGAAAGCCACCCAAAAAGAACGTGAAGAAATATTCATATCCACATCAAGAAGCATAGGTTTGCCGGAAGCGATGGTTGAAAAAGACTTTTGGGTATGCTGGACTTTGAATTATCTTTTTCAAAATAGCCCATGGACAGATAAGCTGGCATTCAAAGGCGGCACCAGCCTGTCGAAATGCTTTGGGTTAATAAACAGGTTTTCTGAAGATATCGATGTTGTTCTGGATTGGCGATTAATTGGCTATAAAACAGATGATATATGGGCAGAGCGTAGCAGGACTCAGCAGGAGAAAATTAATAAGGAAACTATTGTTAAAACAAATGAGTTTTTGAGCGATATTTTAGTACCGAAACTTAAAAGCGATTTTTCATCTGTGTTACCTGATGAATTTTCACTTTTCATTGATGATAATGACCCGCAGACAGTATGTTTTTCATACCCTCGTATTTTTGATGAAAATGCAATTGTAAGCGTAGTTCGTATTGAAATGGGTGTTCTTGCTGCATGGACACCTGTTCAGCATGCAATTGTTACTTCATATGTTGCTCAGGAGAATCCACAGATATTTGAAAACCCGTCAACCCAAATATTAACTGTTGCACCAAAGCGTACATTTTGGGAGAAAGTTACTATTTTACATAAAGAAGCATTTCGGACTGATGCAAAGTTCCCTTCTCGGTATTCAAGACATTATTATGATTTATTTTGCATGAGTCATTCTGTCGTTAAAGAGCAAGCATATTCTGATATTGAATTGCTGGAACGTGTTGTACGATTTAAGAATAAATTCTATCCCTCAAGTGCTGCTCATTATGAACTGGCAAAGCCAGGTAGTATGCGACTTTTGCCACCTGATAATTGTATCAAAATTATCAGAAGTGATTACAATCACATGAAAAATATGATTTTTGGTGAACAACCGGACTTTAATGAAATAATGGATTGTATAAACGATATGGAGCGAGAGATAAATATCTTATAAAAGGAAGTTTATTAGGTTTAACAAATAAGGTAAGCCATTTGAGGTATAACAGTACAACAGAATATTAGTTGAGTAATTGAGGGGATGAAATATGCCATACGATGGAGAGATAAGGATTTCTGTGCCAAAATTAGTTAAATTGAAAATTATAATAAACGGTAAATCATATACCATCACTCCAAATCTATCTATTAATGATTATGGAGCTATATGTGATAATTATGTTAAAACAGACAATTTCAAGCAAATTATAGCTACTGTTATTCGAAATAAGATACTTGATGATGTTTCAAATAAAACTGCTCCAACAGTTAAGGTTATAGAGCAACAGGAAAACCTCTTTTTTTCGTGTTTTATTGAATCTATTATTGAAAGTGATGAAAGACTAAAAGAATGTTACGATGGAATAGACGAAAACATCTCATCTGAACAACGGTTTATTTTAGCGTGTATAAAGACTTATAAGATTATTGGTGAGCAACTATCGGAATCACTTACTGCAATGGCTAAAGAAATAATAAAGAACATCGATTTTGAAGCAATGCGACGTTCGCTACAACAGATAATGCTATCTTTTTCTTCAATACTATCAACTGTTGATTGGCAGAATCATTTTCAAGTACTTAATAATAATCTCATTAAAGCGTTAAAAGGGCTTATAATTCCCGGAATATCAGAAGATGAAAAGAAACGACTTGAAGCATCATATAAAGAATGGGGGCGCTTTGGATGGACTAAAATACCAGAAGCAGATAATGATTTATTTGATATTTCGCCAACAGAGTTAAAAACTGCGAACAAGTTGGCTTTACAATATTGTAATCGGAAGAATATGGTAGTATTATTCTCTTTAGTCTTTCAAAAAAAGATAAAGAGGATTGATTTTGAAGAAGCTGTTATATGCTATAAACACAGGCATTATAAAGCATGTGCTTTAATTTTATGCGGTATAATTGATTCTTTGTTAATAAAGCAACAGCCGAAACCAATAGAGAAAAATGAGAAACGCTCTACTGGATTTGGCGCTGTGAGATTTATTAATAACGAATTTAATAGTGTTCAAGAGAAAACGTTTAATTATCTACTGAATGGAATAAATCTAATGCAGTTCCTTAAGGAATTGTTCTGCGATACAAACGATTTTACAAAAAAGTCATTACTCATAAATCGTCACTCTATTGCACATGGCATGAATACTATACCTGTGAGAAAAATAGATTGTATAAAACTTTTCTTGTTGCTGAATAATTTATCTGAATTTTTGGATTTAACTGCGGGAATTAATAAAGCCGTGCAAAACGGATAATATTTCTTTGGATAATTACAGAGGGTTATCTTCGTTCTTTGATTGAATAATTACCGTCCAAATTCAGTTTCTTCTTGGATTATTTCGGTCTTGCTGTATCTTAGTCAGTAAGGGACAACACAAACTTTTGGTCTGCGTTGTCCCTTTGTAATATTATAATACTTGTTCCGTTGTCAATGTCGGTAGTATTTTTCCTTTTGCTTATTTGTTCATGTCGTATTCGAAGCATATATAATCGTGCCAACTAATACGAGCAAAAGAAAAAATCTCCACACTTCCATTGACAAGGCAGGTTTGGCAGTAAGTCGAGGGTGTTTTTACATCGTCGCCTTTTTTGTGTTAAAAAATATTTTTGCAAAAGATGGAATTTTGAGGTCAAAAAACCTGTTTAGTATATAAGAGGTGAACTTTTCTGACCGATGAAATTATTAACAATTTGAAAACATTTTCGAAAAGTTTAGGTTTTGGGGTCAAAAAACATGATTAGTATATGGGAGATAAGTTTGTGCAAACTGACGAAATTTAACTGATTCAAAAATATTTTGTGAAAAGTTTGAGTTTTCAGCTCTAAAAACCTGATTAGTTATAGAGGAGGTAAATTGCTTAAATTAATTTTGTAAAACACATAAATAGATTGTCAGATATGCAGGAGATAAATCTCCCCGAGTAAAATAAAGGGTTATATGAAAATGAGTAAAACATTAAAGCGGCAGCGATTACAGCATACAGTAAAAGTTGGAATTATTAAACAGTTGTATAAAGACCATAAGATAACGGACATTCAATATAAAAACCTGCTTTTTAAATATGGTAAAAAAGGAGAAGAAAGTTAGTGATTGCAGTTGATTGTTGTCCCTGCATATGGTATAATATTTGCATAACTTATGTGGGGGCAATAGTCAGCCATCTTATTGAAAGGGGAAGATGATATGACTACCAGAGTAGCGGCATACTGCCGTGTATCCACAGACAAAGATGATCAAAAAAACTCACTAGAAAACCAAAAGAAATATTTTAGCGAATATATTGACCGAGACCCATCATGGGAATTAGTAAAGGTATATGCAGACGAGGGTACATCCGGCACATCAACAGCAAAGCGTGTTCAGTTTAATAACATGATTTCAAACGCG
>WQYB01000172.1 GCA_009781475.1 Treponema sp. | reverse complement strand
TAATGCAACAAAAAATGAATAAAATATTCTGTTTGTTGACAATTTTATTTTTGTAATATAAATTTTAATTAAATAATTGGAGTTATGGAAGAAAAATTTTAGTTTTTAGAGGTTCCCATTATTCTTTTAGGTCTTTTCGCCATAGAATAATTAATTGGCATAAAAATAAATTCATTTTCGTATAAAGTCTTAATATGACCAGGTGAACTACTTGTATTTAATATAGCAACTTTAATAGAAGTATATTGTTCGTTTGGTCTAATAATACCATAAAAATTTGGATTAGGTCTATTATTAATAAAATACATGTCAATATGTAAGATATTATTTGCTCTAGTAGAATCAATATTAATAAAAATATTTTCACTTGTAATAATGTTCATAAAACCTGATGGTATTGATTTATTATTAATGAAAATTAAGCCATTTTCATCTGTTATATACTTTTCTTGTATAACAGGTAATACTTCACTATCTACAAAACCAATAGGTTTAGCCATATGTACTTGATGATATACAATAATATTTTTAATGGGTTCTTTTGTTTCATCATCAATAATTTGTATTTCAACTCCTTTATAATACGTCATACAACTTAAAAATAATCCACCTGTTATAATGATCGTTAACCACTTAACTAAATTCATAATTCCCCCTCAAAACCTGTTTCTGCTCTAAATCGTCTAAGATATTCATTTGTTCGTCTCCATGTTCTATCAAATCTAGCTGGATCTGTATCTCTATCATCAGCTAAATATCCCATTAAAGGAACTCCTGAAAGAAAAGGCGCTCCATAATGCGACCATTTTCCAAGTACCCCAATACCAACATAACCAACATATTTATCACCATGTGCGTCTATATCCTGCAAAGCATGTAAGCCTATTCCTAGTTCTATTAAAGCACCAACAATGTCATTATCGTTTTTATATAATTCAATTGCTTTAGTCATTTGTTCTTCTGAAATTATTATACGTGAATCTTGTGGAGTATCTGTTTTACTCTTATTAAAACCAAAAAATCGTAATACTGCATTAATAATTCGCCCTAAAAAAGAACCGAGTTGCCAATTATTTGTATTAAAATGATACGATTGATTACCGCATACAGGACTTGTATCAGGATTTTTATCAACACCATAATTTGCTTTTGCTAATATATTTGCAGCATTTACACAAAAATCTACTTCTCTTGCCCAAATTATTGTCATAGTGTAATGTACATATTCTCCCCATCTCCCATCCGGGTCAATGTACCTAACCGGATTATTCCCGGCATAGTGGTACACATGCATATTCACATAGTTGTAAATACCACCAACACCCGGCAAGTTCTGATTTCTCTGTCTAGCTTCATCGCTGTTGGGAGCACTTGGAAGGTAATCCCCCTCATACATAGCAGGGTCAACGGACAGCCAGCGTGAAATTCGGGGGTCTAAGTACCTAGCACCGTAGTAATACAATCCCGTCTCTTCATCTAATTCTTTGCCTGTAAAGCGGAAAGGTGTTCCGTCTCCGGGAGAGTTAAGGTTTTTCCAATCAATCCAAAGTTCTCCGTAAGGAGTGTACTCGATTCTTTCGTGTAACTGTCCTATGTGGTTTGTAATCGTCTGCGCACTTCCAAGGTGGTCGCTGTGGTAATAATATATTCGCTCTCTTTCAGCTTGTGTGTTGTTGTTGCCTTCACTGTTATACTTTGTAAGAATACGTTGTTCACCTAAGTAGATGTGTTTACTCTGTACCCATTCAGCTCTTGAATCATTTGTCTGCCACATTCTGTTAAAGTACAACGTGGAACGCCTGTTATTCAAAACGTATTTAACAGCTCTCTGACCATCAGCTCCATAGCGGTACTGTACGGTGTAAGCGCTGTCACTCGATTCACTCAATAAATTTCTTTCATTCCAGCGGTAGTTGCGCTGATATACACCGTCAGAGGAGTTTTGCGTCTGCGGTCTTGTTACTCCAAAACCGTAATCTGTCCAGTATAGATCTCCATCCTGGTAGTAGGGTCTGTAAACCTCGGGATTTACGGCATTAGAGCCATCACGTTCCGCGATAAGGTTACCGTTAAGGTCGTAGCTGTAGTGTCTGTTCCCAATTCTGCTTGCCTTTCTTGTTCCCTGTATGTAATCGTAATCGAGGTTGTAGTTAAGGTTGTCTCCGAGCCTGTTTGGAGTGCTTACCATACTTTCGCTTAACTTGTTAGTCATATTTCCAATTCTGTTGAATGTAAAATCCTGTTTGTAAGTAGTTGTGTATTCTGTAACTCCTTGTGGTCCATAAGGGTGAGATATACTGCTTCCTTGAGCCTGAATTAGTTGGTATAATCCGTCGTAAGAGTAGGTTTGTGTGGTTGTATGTCCGTCAGATGTATTTGTGTAACTTAAAACATTTCCTACCGCGTCAAATTCGTAGCTCAAGTTTTGGTAGGCAAGCCTATTTTGGTTTTCTGTCCTAACTGTACTAAGCCATCTTCTGTGTTCATCATAGCTGTAGTAAGATTTAACTCCGGAGCCATACTCTATATAAACTCTCTGTGAATATTCGTCGTATCCTATATTATTAACATAATTAAAGGTTGTGTTTTGTCTTATACCTGTTACTTTTACTATCTGTCCGCCGTAATTGTATTCATATCTTAATCTCTCTCCGTCAGGATATACAATTTCCTGCATTCTTCCCAGATAGTCACTTGTATAGCGCATAACGGCTTCTTTGGAAAGCCCTGAACTTAAAGGAAGCAGTTTTATTGTTCTTCTTTCTTCCTCTACCTGTCCTAACATACCATAAGTGTAAGTCGTAAAGCCTGTTTCGTCAATTAGTTTTGTGACTCTTCCTGCCGAGCTGTCGGTTCTATCGCTTGTACCATATTCATATACTGTATCTTCGCTAAAGGGATAATTTATCCTTGTAAGGCGGTTAAGCCCGTCATAAGTGTAGTTTATCCTTCTTCCAAGGCTTGCCAACTGTGAATCCCACTCTGCTATTAAATTACCACTTGGGTCGTACTGCCAGTTTTTGGTTCCAATATCGGCGCTTGTCATTCTTATTCTTCTTCCGAGCCTGTCGTATTCCACTGTTAAGGGGTTTCCGTCAGCGTCAAAAGCAGCAAGCATCTCTCCCAATGGATTATATCTGTAGGTAGCTCTTGTAAGCTCTCTTTGGAGGTTATCGAGTCTTCTAATAAGGGTTATGTTGCCTCTAGAGTCTACAGTTTGTTCGCTTATGTTTAAAAGGGGATCTGTAGCTATCGTTACAGCATTACCATTTCTCATTTTTATTTTTAAGGGGAAGCACATTTACAAGCAAAACTCTAATAATATTTGAAATGTATGCTTAATACTTCATTAACAGGCTTGCGCAAAAACCCCCGCAGGCTAGAGATGGCTGAAAATTCGACAATCCTTTATTGCTCATCCAGCGCAAAGGTAATTGCTTAAGATTCAATTTATATGTTAATTTTATTTAATTTACAATGAACGCCGGATACACTAACATATCTGTTGTGAAAAGCAGCCATAGACGCCTGCGTGGATTTTCGCTCACGCCTGTTATATATTTCAAAGCATACATTTCTGATGTTTCAAAAGTTTTTTATTTTTATGCTTCATCTTAAAGAAGGAGTTTTGCTTCAGTGACAAATTCGTTGCATTAAATTACGCGGCTCCCCCTGCGCCCTGCACCTGACTACTAAAAAATAAAAATATTTTGAGTTTCAAAAATACTTTTTATAATTCTATCT
>WQYB01000171.1 GCA_009781475.1 Treponema sp. | reverse complement strand
TCAGAAGCACTTGATGAAACTACAAAAACAATGAAAATGGGTACTTTTTGTGTAAAATATATCCCTGTTGATCCAGATGATGAATACATAAGATTACGAAGTATATAAAATGAACTATAATGATAAACATCTTGTTTATGATTTTGAATTTTCTCATATAGTTAAGGAAATAAAAATCCCTGTAACAATTTATGCTTCACGAAATTCTACAGAAGGTAAGTCTATAACTATAGATGCAATATGGGATACTGGAGCTACTAACTCAGTTATAGCTCCCAATATTTTTGAAGAACTCGCCTTAGATTCTATTGATAAATCTATTATGAGCGGAATAAGTTATAAAAATAAAGAAGCCGATGTAGTTATTGCAACTATTGTTCTTCCTAACGGGAAAATAATAAATAATAAACGTTTTTCTGTAAATGAAATCCCAGGAACAGAAATTCTAATAGGAATGGATATAATATCAATGGGTGATTTTGTTATCACTAATGCCAAAGGAAAGACTATGTTTTCTTTTGTAATTCCTACATTAAATAACAAAATATCACTTTCTGATATGGTTAATAATTAATAAAATATTCGAACCAAGTATTTATTACAAATATATAGACTGTGCGGATATTTATGCCAAGTTCTTGGGAAATTTGTTTAGCTGAATAAGTTTTAATCCAAAAACCTGTATTCTTGTGGTATTATTTTAAGAAATTTATTATCCAGTGTCCATATTTTTGAATTACTTTTTATTCCATGTAATAATATTATAGAATCAATTAACCCGACACCATGATCTAATAATTTGTTATTCGCAGAGTATTCACCGGCTTCAATAATAATATTTTCATAATTTTCCTTTGGTAAATATTTCCAATAATTTATTATTATTTCTCTTTCTGACTTATTCATTACTCCTTGCAATAATTCACCAAAAATACATTCAACTGCCAATATTTCTCTGTTTTCCAATAATTTACAAATTCTAGGAAAAAACATTTGATTATTTTTTAAGTGTTCAATCCAAATTGATGTATCAAGTATTATCAAGAGGAAAACCTCCTTTCAATTTACAGAAGTTCATAAAGATCTGTTGATTTTCCTTATATTTTTTCCATTTTTTATATTTATTGGATTTTCATTTATTTTTTTATTGAGTTCCTTAATATTGTAAACATCTAACCAATCCTTTAGTACAATAGTTATCGCTTCGGTTACAGTAGAACTTCGAGTATATGCCTTTACATCATTTATTAAATCATCAGCAATAATTGCAGTTACTTTCATACGATTAATAATACGATTAGTTATCGTATCTGTCAATAGAGCTCCCATTTTCCTCCCCCAAAAACTGCTACATTTAAACGTTCCTTTAAATGTAGCAGTTCCGTTGCGTTTTAAGAGGGGACAAAAAGCAGTCGTTGACAGCTCCCTAAACGCAAAAATTAGGAGGAGAATTTATGAGAAAAATTCTTGTAGTCTTATTAGTCCTTTCCGTTTTGGGAGGAGCTTTTGCACAAGGAAGTTGGAGTGTTAGCGGTAATGCTGATATTGCAACAGTTTTAAACTTCGAAAATGATGATGCATTTATTGGTGGAAGTGCATACTTCATGTATGACTGGTACGGAGACATCAATGGCGCATTAAGAGTTGGTTACAATGACGGCGGTTTAAGCGCATTTATCCAGTTTGATACTGCTGACCTTTTAGGCGTTGGTTTTACTTACACAGGCGACAGATTTGGATTTACAGCTGAAACTGCTCTTATTCAGCTTCTTGGTGGTTATGCATTAACTGATGGTTCTACTGATGTTGTAGGCATTTATCGCGGCGGCACTATTGGCAGACTTTGGGGATATTACAGAATGCTCGACATGATCCACATGGAAATTGCTTATGTTAGCGGAGACAAAAACTTCTGGAATTCAGATGAAACAGCCGGTGAAATCTTTGACTTTGGTTGGGGATATGCTTCTGTAGACGGTGAAAACTACTTCTTATTAGATTTAGAATTCTCTGGATTAAACATTGGTTTTATGCTCCCTGGTATTTTCGCTGGTCCTCAAGCAAGAGGTGATGATGGTAGAAAAGGTATTGGAAATGTTATTGATTACTACGGCGCTGGTGCACCTGGTTACCATCCATCAATGAACGGAGGTATGAACTTTGAATTTACTGAAGTAATGAGATGGCTTGTTGCTGGTATGAAATTTGAAATGCACCCAATTGAATTTGCAGCACAGTTCAGCATGGAAAACTACGGCGCATACCTTGGCGCAAAATGGTTTGCAGGACCTCTTACTTTTGGTCTTAACTTCCAGGGTGAATTTGACGCAGTTACAGTTGCAGCAATCGGCGCAAGTGTAGCTTATGATGCAGGTCAGTTCGGCGCGAAAATTGGCGCAGGTTATTGGTTTGAAGATAATGCAGCTGTTGACAACGTAATTGGTGTTATGCCTTCGTTCTATTACAATGTTCTTCCTGACAATATGTGCGTTTCATTGGATGCATTGTTCCTTTTCGGCGGCGACGACTTCTACTGGGAATTCACACCACAGATTTGGTGGAACTTCAAAGGCACTGGAGCAGGAAATAACTACTACTGGCCAATGGATACCGGTATGATCATCAGATACTATGTAGCAAAAGAAACTTTCAATGCTGTTGACGTAACATTCAGATGGAGCTTCTAATTTGACTTAAGTTTGATTAGTTAATGTAAGCCCTGTGCCGGAAGGTACAGGGCTTTTTTTTGGGTTGAAGATAACTAATTTATATAATATATTAGTTATAAGGAGTTATTATGAATACAGTAACTATTTCAAATGATTACCAAATAGTTTTTTCAAAAGAAATTCGTGATACAATAGGATTAAAAGCCGGAACTTCATACGAAATTATACCTTATAATAACCGAATTGAATTAATTCCAATTAACTCTATTAAAACCATGAAAGGCAAGTTTAAAGGTATCGATACAAATATTATAAGAGATGAAGACAGACTATGAACATAATTGATTCAACTTTATGGCTCGAATATTTTGGCGATACTGAAGCCGGAAATAATATTGCTGAAGTAATTGAAAATACCGATTTATTGCTGGTTCCAACAATAATAATATATGAAGTATTCAAAAAATTATTAATCGAAAGAAATGAAGATGAAGCTCTGCTTGCAATCGCACATATGAACCAGGGAAAAATAGTTGAATTGGATATTGAGTTATCTTTATCTGCGGCAAAAATAAGCAAAGAATACAAAATACCTATGGCTGACAGTATTATTTATGCAACAAATATTTTTTATAACAGTACCTTATGGACACAAGATAAACATTTTATGGGTTTAAAATCAGTAAATTATATGGAAAAACTGAAATAATACATAATAAAAATAAATAAACTATTTTAATTAATAATTATTTTTAACCCAAAACCATACTTGATTTTTTCATATCCAAGTATATTCACTAAAATATTTTGAAATTTTTATTTATATTTTAATCAAATATTCTTATAAAATACTTTTAATATCCGCCATTTTTAGTCTCAAAAACAGCACACTTTTTTTCTAAAATCCTCCTTGAAAAAAACTGCTACATTTAAACGTCCTTTAAATGTAGCAGTTCCGTTGCGTTTTAAGAGGGACAAAAAGCGGCCGTTGGCTGCTCCCTAAACGCAAAAATTAGGAGGAGAATTTATGAGAAAAATTCTTGTAGTCTTATTAGTCCTTTCTGTTTTGGGAGGAGCTTTTGCACAAGACGGTTGGAGTGTTGGTG
>WQYB01000170.1 GCA_009781475.1 Treponema sp. | reverse complement strand
TGCGTGAGGATTAGCACCAATTTTCCTGTTCCGTCCAGCAGGACGCTGGACGGAAATTGGGATAAACCCTTTTGAATAACTGCGGCATAAAAAGGGCTGCTTTGATGATTTGGGAAAATTGCGGAGTGTAGCGAAGCGGAACGGAGCAATTTTGTCTTTTTTTATTTTTGAAATATTTTATGGTTATTCTAAAGTATTAACCTAAATTATTATTTTCTGACTTATCTGGATTTGAGCAAGGTGTTTTAACCCCGTTAATTACTCGGATATGATAATCATCTTGATATTTTCCATTCTCAATTTTTTGAATAAACTGTGAAAGGTTCATATTATTTCCAGTTTTTATATCTTGGAAACTTGTATTTCGTCCAGTATCTGTCTCTTTTGTCACTCTAACCGTCTTTCCCATCGCTTTTATCTCCCAAATTAAAATAATTTTCAGTTATAAAAATACTATCTAAAAATATTTTTAATGTCAAGTAAAGATATATGCGATAAATACCTTGTAATTCGATTTATTTGCGTTAAAAGTGAAATTGGTACTTGGATTGCTCTACAGGCTTTTATATGCTACATTATGGGGTATATTTTATTGTGTCTGTGATGTGCTTTTTCCTTGATTTTGACAAACGTTATGCGAAACTGGCTATTTTGACAGCAGATATGACAGCAATATAAAGTAATTTGTAGTAACATAGACTAACAAATTGACACAAAGAATAACTAGGTGCTTGACATAAATCCTTATTGCATATAGACTTAGTAACAGGTTGACACAAAGAGTAACAGATTAGCACAAGTTGTTTCACTCTGTGGTGGAGCAAAAACACCACAAAGGCGCTTGCGCCGACTGGTGTTTTGCGGAACCCATAACAGCCGAAAGGCTGTTATGCGCTAATCGTGTGTTAAATGACGTTTGCCTTTTGATGATATTTTTTATTTCAAAAAACAATAGTTGTTAATTATTTCCCTGTAACTTCACAAAAATTATTATTGAATAACACGCTTCATCTTTTCAGCCAAAACTATTACATCTATATCTGCTTTTAATCTAAGGCTAAAGGAGTCCATTAAGTCAATAAGCTCTTCTGATAATATACAATTTTGTAGCGCAAACATGGCTAATTCCTTATTATCACGTAGTTCTTCTGAAGCATAAGACAAAGCAAAACCATTTATACCTGTAGCAAAAACTATAACATCTAAATCTGAACGCAAAAATGAACTTAGTGTTTTTACAACATCTTTAACATGTATCCACCCCCACCCTCTATCTTGTTTTATCTTTTCCAAAGCTACTAAAGCTAATTCTTTATTATTACGTAAATCATCAGAAGCGTATTTTAAGGCATAGCCATTGATATTTATACAAAAAGTGATAACATCTTTATCGTTTCTTAACACTGGAAAACTCTCAAATAGAGAACGAAAATGAACTTGGGTAATGACTCCATAATTAAGATAAACCTGTTTTCTTTCTTCAAAAAAAGATAAAGCCAGTTCTTTATTATCTCGTATTTCTTCGCTAGCTTCGGATAAAAAAGAAATATCAAAATTTATAGCAAAAGTAATAAAATCAATATCAGCTTTTAACCTTGGGCTAATACATGCAAATATCCTCCCTGAAGCTCCTACATCCCCATTAAAATTTTCATCATAACAATTTCTTAAAGCAAGTTTAGCTAATTCTTCATTATCTTGTAAATTTGGGGAAGCATAACAAAAAGCTTCAGGATTTATCATTATAGCTGTAGTTAAAAAATCAACGCTCTCTAATAACTCTTCTGGAGCATACTTAATGACAAAAGCACTCTGCTTTAGTAATAAAGCCATTACATCAGTATCAACTCTTAAATCTGTGCTTAATAATCGAAATATAGTTCCAACTCGATAATCATGTGTATATATGTTAAACGCATTTTTTAATGCAGTCATGACAAATGTTTTATTGCCACGCAAATCATCAGAAGAATGAAAAAAAGCTTCGGCTCCATTATTTACAATAGCAGCCAATGTCATAACATCAATATCTGCCCTTAGTCTTGGGCTTAATTTATAGAAAATATCTGTATTGGAAACATTAATATTATTAAAAGCAATCAAAGCCAGAATCTTATTATCACGCAATTCTTCGGAAGCATAGATAAAGTTATGACCTTCTTTACTAATAGCCATTAACACAAAATCAAAATTACCACGTAATTCATCAGATGCATAGGAAAAATAGAAATCGCTAATATTTATTATTTTAGTCATAACATCTATATCCGAGCCAAATACTGGACTAAGCGTCTCAATTAATTCTCTAAAATTATTCAAATGCATCCCATAATTCTCATACTCGTAATTTCTAAACTCCTTCTTTCCCCACCATTCCCTCCATTTTTCTAAAGTGTATAAAACTAATTCTTTATTTCCATATAAGTCAACATGAGCAAAACGCAAAGCAGAAGGGTCTTGATTAATAGCTTTCTTTACAAGATCAGTGTTACCACGTAAATCATCAGAAGCAAAACGCAAGGCAGAGGCATCTTGATTAATAGCTATTGTCACAAGATCAATATTATCACGTAAATCGTCAGATGCGTACCGTATGGCAAAACCACTTTTATTAACAGCTCTAGTCATAAAATTAATATCACTGTGTAAATCATCAGATGCGTACTGTAGGTCGGAAATATTTTTATTTATTACCGAGATCATAAAATCCACATCTGCTTTTAACCTTGGGCTCAAACAATAAATCAATCCATGAGGGCAACTGAATGGACTATAATATTGATTATTTAATGCAAGCATAGCTAACTCTTTATTATCACGAAATTCATCTGGAGCATTACACAAAACAGAAGCATCTAATTTTACAGCGCTAGTTATAATATCTATATCTGCTCTTAATGCCTGGCTTAGAGTTTTATATAAGTCTCTAACCTCAATTATAGAATGAGTAGCATTACAATTCTCTAAAGCATATAAGGCTAATTCTTTATTTCCACGCAATTCTTCAGAAGCATACTGCAAGGCAATGCCATTTTTATTTATAGCTATAGTCATAAAATCAATATCTGCTCTTAATTCAGGACTTAGTGTTACGACCAATTGAGGAACATCATTTGAACGACATTGTTTCAAAGCTAATAATGCCAAATCTTTGTTTTCAAACGATTGGGCAAAATTGTAAGGTGTGTTTTTGAACAAAAGAAACAAAACAAATAAAAAAACGAGATAAAATGAATTTTTGTTTTTCATAATAAAACCTCCTTGATCCAACTAGTGTTTCGACCAATTAAAAAAAGCAAATCCTTTTATATTAGTATACTTCAATACTTTGAATTTTTCAACAATAATTTAGATCAACTGAGCATATATTTTTGAAAGAAATATTCGAGGGTTATTATATATCATACATTTTGGGATCGCTAAAAACTCATAAAATACACAAATTCAGGGTTAAAACGATAAAAAATGAGCATTAAAAAGTATTAATCTTGAATTTTTTGAAGTTCCGTTCTCTTTTGTTAATTCAATTTACTTTAGTAAGAAATTATACATAGAATATTTCAATAATGTGTCAAAATAGCCCATTTTTTGTCAATAATCTTCAATATTTGTACGCCTTGGGCAAATGTCATTTAACGTTTAAGGTTGGCGACGTTTTACCTGCCCGAATAAGCGAAACCGAAGGTTTTGCAGGGCAGGCAAAATGTGGTGGAGCAAAATGCCGCAGAGGGCGACAGCCCGAACGGCGTTTTGCGGAACCCAAAAATGCCGAACAGGCATTT
>WQYB01000169.1 GCA_009781475.1 Treponema sp. | reverse complement strand
ACGCTTTTTTTGTCAGGTTTTATTGTAGCGCCTAACGTTACATGTTTACTTGCCAAATCTTCAATAGAACTTTTCTTTCCTTCGCTGGTTTCAAGACACCAAAGCGCTTGAATCGCGCCGCCCATTGCAGCGGCTTCCGAACCTGTTAAAATACGTACAGGAACGTTTAATACGTTAGCTGTTATGTTCTGCCACAATACACTTTTTGAACCGCCGCCAGTAAGCCGTATTTCTTTTGGTTTAAAACCAAGTGATGTAAAACCGTCAAGCCCGATCCTCATTCCAAAGATTGCGCTTTCCATCGCGGCGCGGGTTATGTTTTGTTTGTTAAAATTTGCGGCAGTTATGCCGTTGATGCTCGCTCTTCCATTTGGCAGGTTGGGAGTTCTCTCCCCGTTAAAAAACGGCAGAATTACAATGCCGTCAGCGCCGATGGGTGCTTTTGCTGCTTCAGAATTGAGAGCTTTTATATCCATTCCAAATAAATTGCGAAACTCTTCGCTTGCTACAGTACAGTTCATCGTGCATAAAAGAGGCATCCATCCGCCCGATGATGAACAAAAAGCGGCGAGGTTTCCGCTTGGGTCTATAACAGGTTTATTCGAATAACCAAAAAGAGTACCCGATGTACCAAGACTCATCGTTAAAAAACCATCACTAACAGCACCAGTACCAATAGCACCCATCATATTATCTCCGCCGCCTGAAGAAACGATTGTTCCTTCGTTTAAGCCGTAAAGTTCGCTGGCTGCCTTGTTTACCACTCCTGCTGTTTTTTCGGAAGTTGTAAGAGGCGGAAGATATTTTTCAACATCGGCAGAAATATATTTACATACGGCAGATGACCAGATGCGTTTTCTGACATCAAAAAGAGCAGTTCCCGAAGCATCACCGTATTCTGCCCAATATTCACCTGTTAATAGAAAATTAACATAATTATGCGGAAGAAGAATATGACGTAATTTTGCAAATGCAGCAGCTTTATGTTTTTTAAGCCATAATACTTTTGGCGCTGTGTAACCCGGGCGCATTGGAAGCCCTGCAATTTCGATTAGTTTTTTTTCGCCGCCTGCCGCTTTTGTAAGTTCTTCACATTCTTTTGCAGTTGAAGTATCGCACCAAAGTTTTACGTTATAAACAGGTTTGCCATTTTCATCTAATGGAACAAATCCGTGCTGCTGCCCTGAAACACCGATAGCCGCGATAGTCTTTTTAATTTTTTTATCGATTTTATTAAAACATGTTTTTATCGCTGTATCATACCATTCAGTTTTTTGCTCTCTAGTGCCGTCATTTTCGGCAATTATATTTATTGGAGCTGATGATTCAGCAATAATGGATTTTTTTACATAATCATAAACAACAATTTTACAGCTTTGTGTTCCTAAATCAATTCCGCAAACAGTTTGCATAATTCCTCCGTGAAAGTTCGTTTACCATTGTATTGTAAAAATTGCCAATTGTCCATTAGAAAAAGGTGATAATCATGTCGTTGACACTACTTATCAAAAAAGTTACAGTTAAAACACTAAAAGTCAATATCAATACAATATCCATATACAGGAGGAGTTCACATGGCAGCAAAAGGTAAAATAACCATTGATTTCGAACTTTGCAAAAGCTGTAATCTATGCATTGGCGTTTGTCCCCATAAGATTATTGGATTATCAAAAGATCAGTTTAATAAAAAAGGGCATCACCCTGCGATCGTTATGGACACAGACAAATGTACCGGCTGCGCATTGTGTGCGACCATTTGCCCTGACGTAGCAATTGTTGTTTATAAGGAGGCTTAAAAATGAGCTCAGAAAAAGTATTAATGAAAGGAAACGAAGCTGTTGCGGAAGCGGCTATTTTATCGGGCTGCCGTCACTACTTTGGTTATCCAATTACACCGCAAAATGAAATTGCGGCATATATGTCAAGGCGCATGCCGAAAGTCGGCGGCGTTTTTTTACAGGCAGAAAGCGAAATTGCGGCTGCAAATATGCTAATCGGCGCGTCCGCTGCAGGCGTCAGAGCTTTTACAACAAGCTCCAGCCCTGGTATCTCGTTAAAATCTGAAGCACTCAGTTATATAGCAGGTTGCGATATCCCCGGCGTTTTGGTTAATGTTCAGCGCGGAGGTCCCGGGCTTGGTACAATTCAGCCGTCACAAGCGGATTATTTTCAGGCGGTAAAAGCTCCAGGTCACGGAGATTTTCACATGATAGTCCTGGCTCCGAACTCTGTGCAGGAAATGGCGGACTTTACAATGGATGCTTTTGGTCTTTCAGACAAATACCGTATTTGCGTAATGATTTTAAGCGACGGGCTTTTAGGTCAAATGATGGAACCCGTTTTATTTGATAAAAACAGAATACCTGCCGAAACGAAAAAAGATTGGGCAGTTACTGCGCAGTCCGATAAACGCCCAAGAAGGATAGTTAACTCTCTTTATTTGGTGGCAGAAGAAAACGAAGAAGCAAACAAAAAACGCTTTGAAAAGTATGCGGAAATTGAAAAAGCAGAAACTAAATGGGATGAATACTTAACAGACGATGCTGATGTCATCGTAAGCGCTTACGGCATTGCCGCTCGTGTAGCGCGTAACGCTGTTGACGCCGCGCGAGCGCAGGGTATAAAAGCTGGATTGCTTCGCCCGATTACACTTTGGCCATTTCCAAAAGCGGCATTTTTGAAAGCAGCCGACAAAGTAAAAGGTTTTGTTGTTGTAGAAATGAACATGGGTCAAATGAAAGAAGATGTGTTACTTGCAACAAACTGCAAAAAACCTGTTTCCGGTGTTAATCGTCCCGGCGGAACCGTTCCTGAGCCAGACGAAATATTGGAAGCTATTTCTAAAATTAAATAAGAGGGTAATATGAATATAGTATTTGAAAGAACCAAAGGCCTTGTTGATCGCCCAATGCACTATTGCTCCGGCTGTTCTCATGGTATTGTGCACAGGCTTGTTGCCGAAAGTTTAGTAGAATTATCTCTTTTGGGTAAAACTGTTCATGTAGCGCCGGTTGGCTGTGCCGTTATGGCTTATGATTATTTTAATACTGATGCCGTACAGGCTGCGCATGGCAGAGCTCCCGCGGTTGCGACAGGTTTAAAAAGAGCTAATCCTGAAAGTTTTGTTTTTACATATCAGGGAGACGGAGACCTTGCCGCTATCGGCGCCGCGGAAATGCTTCATGCTGCCGCTCGCGGAGAAAACATTACCATAATTTTTGTTAACAACGCAATCTACGGAATGACAGGCGGACAAATGGCTCCCACTACATTGCCGGGACAAGTTACTCACACAACTCCTTATGGTCGTGATATAAGTCAAGCAGGTCACCCGATTAGGGTTTGCGAACTTTTGGCAACATTGGAAGGAGCTGCGTATCTTGAACGTGTTACAGTAGATACTGTAAAAAATATTAATGCCGCGAAAAAAGGCATTAAAAAAGCGTTTGAAACACAGATAGCAAAAAAAGGTTTTTCTCTGATCGAGATAGTTGGCATTTGTCCGACTAACTGGGGTTTGAATGTTCAGGAATCGATTGATTGGCTGCAAAAGAATTTATTAACCTATTACCCGTTAGGTGTATACAAAGACAAAACAGGGGGAGCATAAGATGCAAAAGTATAACATAACTGTTGCCGGATTCGGCGGACAAGGTGTATTGTTCACAGGTACGCTTTTGGCTAACATCGGTTTGATGCTCGGCAAAGAAGCAAGCTGGCTTCCGTCTTACGGACCTGAAATGCGAAGCGGTTCTTGTAATTGCGGCATTGTAATAAGCGATGATAAAATCGGCTCTCCTGTTGTATTTAACCCGAATGT
>WQYB01000168.1 GCA_009781475.1 Treponema sp. | reverse complement strand
CTCCTAAAACTTGCGTTAAGGAAGCAGTCAACGACCGCTCTTTCTCCTCTTTTACGCAATGGTTAAAATGCGACAAAAAAAGGAACGTTTTTTTGTCCCATTAAATTCGAGGGGAAACAGGGGTAAAAATGGGTAAATTTAGCGGAATTCTTGACATATTTAAGGGAGGATTGTAGAATAAAACAGGGGATGGTGTAGTTACAAATGAATGAATTATATAATAGGATTAAAGACAGCGAAATTAAATCTCTATTTTTTCTCGAAGAATTATATAATTTTGACATTGATAAAAAATGTTTAAATAAAATGCTGAATGAGCTGGTTACAAAAGCAGAAATTTTTCATATTAAGGGCAATATTTATGCATTAGGAAAAATTCTAAGAAAAGAATTAATTTCTAAACAAATTTTATCAAATATGCTTGTTCCGAATTCCTATGTAAGCAAGGAATTTTTATTAAGCCGAATTTCTTGGATTCCAGAAAATGTTTATGTTGTAACATGTGTCACAAACGAAAAAGAAAGCGAGATCAAAACAAATTTTGGGTATTATGAATATATTAATATTCCGCAAAAGAAATATTTTTCCGGGGTAGAAAAATATACCGAAGATAATTATTTTTTCTATAAAGCAAAACCATTAAAAGCATTAACTGATATGATTTGTGATAGAAAATATAATTGGACAACATTATATCCTTTATATCATTCCTTGAGAATTGAATATGAAAATCTAGAAACATTGACCTCTGATGATTTTGATGAATTACAAGATGTCTATGAAGATAAAAATGCAGAAAACTTCTTAAATGGAATCAGGAAGGAACTTGCAGTATGAACATAATTGCAGAAGAATTAAAGAAGAGACTAAGTGTTTTTGACATTATTGCTAAAGAAGATACTCAAGACGAATTGCGAGAAATCACACAAGAGTTAATATTATTAGGACTTTCAAAAGCAGGTATTTTTAATAAAGCAAGTTTTCATGGTGGGACAGCTCTAAGATTATTGTATAAGACAAAACGATACTCTGAGGATTTAGATTTTGTTTTAGATGAAACTGATCAGAGTTTTACTTGGAAGCCATACCTTGATAAGGTTATAGAATTTGTTAACGAGTATGGATGCAAGTTTGAAATGTCCGATAAATCAAAAGCCGAAAATACGGTAAAAAAAGCTTTTATAAAAGATAGTTCGATTGAGCAAATGATGAATTTTTCTTGGTCAATAAAAGGCGGTACTCCAGAGAAAGTTAATATAAAACTAGAAATAGATTCAAATCCTCCATTGTATTCTGAGAGCGAAATTAAAAAATATAATTTTCCATGTGAATATGAAATTAAGATTCATAAATTATCTTCATTATTTGCCGGAAAATGCCACGCTTTACTATGCAGAGAATATAATAAAGGAAGAGATTGGTTTGATTTTAAATGGTATGTGGAAAACAGGGTTGAACCAAACTACAAGTATTTAAAAGCGATGCTTGAACAACAAGGTCAGTATAAAAACGGATTAATAGAAGTTAACAAAATATGGCTATGCGATAAATTAAAAGAAAGAATAGAGAATATCGAAAAAAACGATTTAGAAGAAATCAATAAGGATATAAAAATGTTTACAAAGAACAATCCAGATTCAATTTTAAGTAAACAAATTATGTTAAATTTAGTTTCTAATATATAATCACCTCACAAAAAAAAGACCTGCCTTCCGGCAGGTCTTTTTTTGCGCTAGTGCGGGTTAATGCATAGGGCGTTTAAGATTGATGATTTGGAATTAGGTTATTTCTTTTCCTGTTCGTAAAATTTCTTTTACAAATGGGTTATCATTATGAAGCTCGGATAAAGGGAATGCGTTTGGTTCAATTAGAATATCTTTATCATATTTTATCTTTAGATAAAAAAGTTCTGTTAGTACATCAAGATTACGCTTAGTTTCAAAAGCTTTTGAGAAAAAACAGAGATCGATATCACTATGCTCCTGTTCTATACCTTTGGCATAAGAGCCGTACAAATACACCTTGTCAATCGGCATAGCTTTTTTTACATCAGATATATATTGCCGGATTAATTTATTTACGGTTTCATTTTTAACAACCATTTATAAACCTCCTCCGTTTTTCTTAAAATATCTTTTGCTTCCTTTCTGCTTAAAGAAGCCCCTATTCTTTTTTTATATTCAGGATAACGATTATTTAGGTAAAATGCGCTTAATTTTGCAAAAAAAAGACGCTTTTCATTATCTATCGGCTCCAGTAATTTATTTTCGAATTTTGTCACGAGCGAATTTATATCATGTATCCTTGGAATATTGTCATCAATAAATATTAAATATAACCCTTTGCACAATTTTTCTATTGACTGCTGACACATAAAAACAACATAAAGCCAGCGTCCGGTTTTATACATTGCTTTGGCTGTATTAAGATCATACTGGGCTGTATCCTGCCAATATTCAAACTTCTCATTTGCGTCCATGATGACAATTGTACTTTAGATTATATATTTTGACTAGGCTGGTCTTAATGTACGGTTCTGCGTAAATCCCTTCGGGCTTCGTCAAAAGGGGAACCTTCACACACAAAAAAAAGAGCCTACCGTACTACGGCAGGCTCTTAAATTACCATTAGGTAAAATTAGAACGCAAACAATAGACCAATATTAAATGCCCAAGATACATTTTCTGATGCGGTTTCGTCAGCAAGCAACAGACCTGCACGGAACTGACCAGGATTTCCATTTACTACGAAGTATGGATTTACATGCCATCCAATCTTGGTATCGCCACCCTGACTAACTGTTACAAGTCTAAAGTTGCAGAAGATTGTTCCAAAATCAAGAGAATAGAAAGGCATTATGTCAGCTTTCAAGAAAAAGAAGTTTTCTCTTGGGTTCATAAATATACGAGCTCTTACTCCAAAGTCGTCGAGACTATAATGAGCGCCTAGACCAATGCGGAGATTACTCTTGTTAGCTGTTTCATCAAGAAGATAAGTAAAACCAGCTTCAAATGCCAATCCGTCAACTAATGAGTTTGAGAAGAATGTTGCGCCAATTACGCCTTTTTCTCCAATCCACCATTCCATAGCGCCTTTATAGGTAAAATAAATTTTACCAAAATCAGCCGCATATGATGCTTGAATTTGGATCATTTCCCATGCTTTAGAAATTTCTGCACCATTACCAGTACGAGTATTATCGACAGGAATATTATGTGCCAAGTGGAATTCAAATCCTTCAACAGGGAAGACAGATAATACTACACCGAAAACATCCCAGTTACCAAGAAGGTATTGACCTGCGTCCCAGTTTTCAACGCTTACGCCGCGAGTACCTCTGTGGTGTCCCCAGCGTGAAAGATCTGCTGTGTTGAACATACCATCAGGATCCTGACCTAACCAGATTCTGACTTGTTCAATTGGTCTCCACCATACAAATGCTCTGTGATGGTCAAAGCCTGAAACGATATAACTTGTGTCTGATGGTTCCCAGCTTTCTCCTTCTACAGGAAGTGGTGTAGTAAGTTCATAGCGTTCGTTCTGAGGTATTGATAAAATCCTAAGAAGACCGCCGAATGTACCTTCGTCATTCTCACCGGACAACTGAATGTAAGCTTCTGCTACTCCACCTTGTGTCATTGTATCAGCGCCTGATTGGCCAGAGTTAGCAGCAACGCCCCATCTTGTTTCTACAGCACCACTGATAGCTGTTTCAGCAAATGCTGCACCAGCAACTAATGCGAAAATAACTGCAATTGCTAACAGTTTTTTCATAAATTTTCCCTCCTAAAACTTGCGTTAAGGAAGCAGTCAACGACCGCTCTTTCTCCTCTTTTACGCAATGG
>WQYB01000167.1 GCA_009781475.1 Treponema sp. | reverse complement strand
GCACAAAAAAATGTGGCGGAGAAAAACACCACAAAGGGCGTTCCAGCGCTTAGCGCACGCCCGACTGGTGTTTTTCGTAGCCCGAGCCGCCCTCTGGCGGCGAAGCGTTAATCGTGTGTTATGTGAAGTTGTGCTTAGTATTTTATTTCCTCAAATAAACACTTTATAATATAAAACCAATAGAATTATTATATTAAAAGAAAATAATAGTCTATATTCTATTTCGTCTAAGAAAACCTTCAGGATCACTTACTGCGTAAAAAGCTTGTTTTGCATTTAAATTACTATCAAAAAGAGTTGGATTACCGTCAGATCGCCAACTAGTTTGATCATCTAATCCAAAAAATGTTACACGAGTTATATAATCAGAATATTCCTTATATAATTGAAGTAATTGAGCATATAATCTTCCTTGTATTATTTGTTCTCTTTCTGACATAACTGAGTTTAATCCTGAGCCTACTCTATACCTAGTAGATGCTATATCAAGTTCACTTATAAAAACATCTATCCCAAGACTAGCGAATTTTTCTAAATTTGAACGTTCAATTCTTAAGTCAACATTAAATTCACCAAAATGAGATTGCAAACCTACACCTTCAATAAGGTTACGAGTACCAGATGTTTCTATTTTATAACGTTCATTTATATCAAATATCATCTTTCGAATTACTTCTGCCTTATTTATATCATTATGAATTATATAATCGCTATAATAAAGAATTGCATTTGGGTCTGTAGCTCTTGCTGTACGAAAAGCAATCTCAATATAATCAGCTCCTAGTTTTTCATACCAAAGATTTGGAATTCCAGGCTCTGATTTTCTTACATTATTTCTCCAATCTCCTCTAACTTCAGTAGCGTTGACTGTTGTTTTTATTGCTTCGGCTACTACTTCCCAAGAATTAACCCTGCCTCTATAATGACGCATTACTGTTATAATATGATTATTCATGTTTTGTAATACTTCATCTCTTGAACCTTCAAACATCCATGCAGGAGTAAGTGAGTGCCAAACTAGAAGATGACCATAAATCTCAAAGTTTTCCCTTCTTAATATATTTATTATTTTATCTGCATTAGTAAACTGGAAAGCTTCTCCTTTATTTATAGGTGCTAATAACTGAGGATAAAAAACATTACATGTAATAATATTAAAATGGTGTTTTATTAGGTCTAAACTTTTTCCATACATATTTTCTCCATAAATTCCAGTAGTATTTCCAATTAAAAAATATTCTGAATATATTTCTTTAAGTGGTTTCAAGGAAAAATCTGGTGTTCGTGTATCTCCTTCAATAATATTTATACTAAGGTTAGAAATATAATAAACTGTATTCTGAGAGTTATTTTGATAAGCAGATAAAAAAAAGTAAGGATTATTATCTGTGGGTGTAATAATCATTCTACCTTTCATTTTATGCCATATACCAGTTGCAGCATTCTCTAGATAAACCAATGAAGGATAATTATGGTTATTTAATCCCCAATATAATCCACCAGTAGCTCCTTCGCGCCTTACATCTGCCGTAAACTCAATTGTTATTAGTCTATCCTTATATGCTGTAAGTGGAAAAGTTATTACATCCCCTTTACAGTATGCTCCATTAATTTTTATAACATTTGTATGTCCAAGAATGTTAACAATTTCATAATATGGAGCACCAGAAATAAAGCCATTAAAAGGTATAGAATGGTTAACATTACTAACAATAATTTCTTGTTTTATTATATTTGGACTTTTGCATTTAAAAAAGACAAAAGATACTATCACAAACATAAAAATACAAAAAATGGCGGTTTTTGATTTAAAATAATCTGTTTTCATTTTATTCCTCTAAATAATATTTGAAATTTTATTTTTAATATTCTCTTTAAATTATACACTAAAATATATTGAAAAGTCAATTGGGTTATTAAATAATATTTTATATTTTTATTCTAAATTATATCAAGCACAATTTCACATAACGTTTAAGATTGGCGACGTTTTTGCAGCCCGAATAAGCGAAACCGAAGGTTTTGCAGGGCTGCAAAAATGTGGTGGAGCAAAATACCACAAAGGGCGTTCCAGCGCTTAGCGCACGCCCGACTGTTGTTTTTCGTAGCCCAAGCCGCCCTCAGGCGGCGAAGCGTTAATCGTGTGTTAGGCGAAGGTTGCGTTTGTATATCTAATTTTAATTCATATATTTAGAAATATTTTATTATTACTATTTTAGTTCCAAAAATTATTTTTGCCCCGCTGCTTTAGCTGCGACAAGACGAGCCGCCTTTGTACAAGGACGTACAAAGGCGTGGGATCAACGCCTCTTATATTTTCTTATCAAAAGATAAAATTTAATAGGTACAACTATGCAAAATAAAATAGCAAAAACCTGTAAAATATATCCAATTATAATAGCTGTAAAAATATTTATGGTTTCTTTACGAATGTCCAGTTGTTGCCATTCAAGGTGTATGTTCCTTTACACGGATTTAAATTAAACCCTTCCACAAATCTAGAGCAAAACCCACCATTTCCATGTATTTTAACTTTGTTGTTTATTTCTATACTAGTGATTTTATTGTTAGCAAAAGCATCGTTATGGATATCAGATACACTATCGGGAATTTTTATACTTGTTAATTGATTGTCAGCAAATGCACGATCCCCAATTTGTATAATTCCATCTGGTATGGTTACGGCAGTTAAGTTTTTGTTACAAAATGCCTTGTTACTAATTCGATCAACAGGATAGCCTTTAACCTTATCTTGTATCGTAATATCTGTATTGTTTCTATTATAGTCTTTAATTGACGCTGTTTTACCACAAGTCTCTGCCACAAAACCATTTTCTTCAAGAATAGCCATCATTCTCTCCTCAAAAATTTTCTTACAGTCTCATACGAAACTGTATTAATCTGTCTCTCTCAAAATGCAAATATTTGAGTTGCCGTAAACGGGTTAAGTTGAACAACTAATACATATAAATCATAATTTATACCATCGATTATAATTTCATGTTTAGTATATGTGCTCATAACAGATAATCCGCCTTGTGTTATTGTAATATTTCCAAATTCTCTTGGTGATATAAAATACAAATAACCCATCTGATTATTCCAAGTTATATTTTTATTAGATTTAACAGCAATTTCAGAAGATTTAAATTCTTCCCATAAAAAAGCACCTACTAATGTATATTGACCATATTTAGTTTCTGGCAAAAGTGTACCACCATTAAATATACCTTTTGAACCATCAGAATTAATAATTATATTATTTGCTCCATCATATATTTCAATCCACTCATTCCATTTATCTTCGTCTTCACCCCAAGCTTCTTCCATTGCATCCCAATCCCAATCTAAAGAGTGTCTTTTTCTTGCATTGTCTATATTTGCAATAAAATCATCAAGATTAAATGCAGAATCAGCACCTGTGCCTACACCTGCCATAACTCTTGTACTAGGAATATAATTACCCCAATAAAACATTGGCGTTATCTGCTGCCATTTTGCATACAACGTCAAGTTTGCATTTACCGCTGTGCCAAATGTATACGGCGTTGTCAAAGCAGCATTAGTAAACCAACCCACAAAATTAGCGTTAGTTTTTGTCGGATTAGTTGGCGCACTCAATGTACCGCCGTTCGCAATTGATGTTACAGGCGGTGAACCAACCCATGAACCGCCGTTTAAGTTCCATGTAATTGTACGTTGAATAGTTGGATTAACAGTGAAGCTGACGTTAAACGAAGCGGTAATGCCATTCCCTCCGCTTACCGTTACTGTCGCTGTGTATGTTCCAGCGGCAAGCCCTGTATTTGGTACAACTGTAAAACTATTATTACCGCTTACAGTTATGCTAGATATTGATGT
>WQYB01000166.1 GCA_009781475.1 Treponema sp. | reverse complement strand
TAAAACTATACTGTCTTTACCGCCGGAAAATGCAACATGGAATACGTCCAGTTTTCCTTTGTGCCTTTTCCATACATCGTATATTTTCTTAACGGTTTCTTGTTCTAATACCTGCAAGTATCCGGCGTTGTCTTCAAGCATTTTTTTAATGTCGATAACTTGAAGAGGATTCTTTATATCTTCTTTTATATCGATTTCCGGAGCGGTGTATAGATTACCCCCCTTGGTCTGAGCAACTAAACGTCCAAAGTAATAATACTTGTTTGCTTCCGCCCACATATAAGGAAGATCATCTTGTTTTACATATGTCCAGTATTTATCAAATCCTAATAAATCCAGTTCTTTATAATAAACAGGACGAGGTTCTTTACTGAATTGCATAGGCGATGTGTTAAGCAAGATTCCGCCTGTTGTTTCATCATATGAGTAATTGTACACGCAGAGAGTTCCTCCGTTGGTAATTTTTAAGTAGCTCTGATTATAACATCATGTTTTAACAATTTACATATAAACATGGTGAAGCCATTCCTATTTTTCTGTATTCAGGTGGTATTATCCTTCCAATATATTTATTTCTTATATCATCACTTGCAGGAATGCCATTAAACATAATTCTTCCATGACCGTCTTCATAAACTTCCCATTTCAAATTCGTATAAATCTCTATTACAACTCCTTTTTGAGTGGATATGGCATAATCTGCATTTCTTGCCCGATCTATACTGATTTTCCAGTGCTTTCTTGTAGCTTCATAAATACTGCCATTATTATAATCTATGCTGTGCTGAGTTATTTTAATAATAATGCATTTTTCGATAATCTCATCTATAATATCTAATCCTTGATTATCTTGAAAACCTTCTAATTGTTCCTCTGTCATTTTATGGATGTACTCAATAACCTCACGTGGTGGCTTTACTAAGTTTGACTTTTCCCATGCTTCGGGAGAATTATTGTCCATATCTCGGATTGAGTAAAATTCATACGGGTATAGTGACCAACACACAACATACCCATCTTCCCTAAAATAAATTTCTGCTTTTGCTTTGCTTTTGAACTCTGCTGTAATTTTATGAGTCAGGACACCACTTCCTTCTCTATAAAACACAACAGCTTGCCGTGTATTCTTCACATCTTTTTTTTCTACTCTCTGTTTTCTGGCTTTTCCACTATTTTTTGCGTTAGCTTCATCAAAAATAATGCTGCTATCAATGCCGTTTTCTCTAATCTTCTTTGCGTTGGTAATGATTTTGTTTTCATTTTTTCCAAGGTTACGCCACCCTATATATCCATTCTCAAATAAGTAATCACCGACCGCTATCTTACTGTCTATATCAACAAATGAATTAGCCAGAGCAATGGATAAAATATCGTCATAATTAGAATATCTAAAGTCTTTTTTTACTATTACTCCGATATTGGAACTGTTTACAGCACGCACATCATACTTAAACTCATTACTAAACCTACGAACATAACTTTCAAGAAGATATAAATTCCATGGATACCCTACAAATGGGAATAGTGAAAAATCTATAACTCTACAGAGCGGTACAAAATCACCACGACAATAAACGGCAATAGCTTCATCAATACTCTTAACATCAAAAGTTACGTGCCCGTCTGATACAAATAAATCATCATTAACACGAACCATAGTATTATATCCAGCGATTAAACAAGCAGAGTGAGTTTTTCCGTTAGGATCAAAAGATGCTTCAAACTCATTCATTTCCTCAAACGTAGCAGTATCAGCATTTCTGCAGTATTGTTCAAGAATGTCAATAACTCTCAGCTTCACGCCTTTTTTTGTTATAACTTGTCCACTTTTACTATATTTATCAGACAAGAATGTTTGGAACACAGCATCCCTAATAGCAGTAAATGGGTAATGAGAGTTAAGGGTAGTGAACTTTGATAAATCTAATGAGTTTGCAATTACATAATCTTGCGATTTGAGAGCTTCATCTACAACTTCAACTATCTTCTCTCCTTCAGATACAGGCAAATCAAAATTGTTTATATGAGCATATGTATTCGTATTAACCCACAGATATTCCGCACTATTAAAGGCTTGTCTTATAGATTCGACTTTGAGGTAGGGAAGTCTCTTGCATAATTCATTAAATGTCCACTCTTCACGTTCTACTGCTATTTCATTGATTAAGTCAATGGTGTTTATGTTTTCTTTCAATAGTACATAGTCCCATTTTATTGAAATGTTATCAAAGTATTTACTAAAAAAAGCATGGAGCATATCAACAGAAAAGATATTGTCTAAATACAGTTCATTAGTATGTAATTTGAAAAAATAATCAATTGAAATACATGGAGAACCAATTTGTAACAGATACTCTTCCACTTTCGTTATTACATCTTTATTATAATGATACGCTCTACCGTCGAATGTAAGTGCTAATGATTTTATTACTGTATTTACTTTGTTTGCATCGTATGGGATTTCTTCACTGTACTGCTCTTCATAGTATTTTTTCAGGCGATCAAAATCTATATTTGATGATATCCTAAATCCATTAGTGAACTTTCCGGAGATTATGCTCATTATTCTTTTTTCATTGTTATCGGCAAGTAAATCCTCATTACTTTTAAATCTATGATGGGAAGTATTATCTGCATTATTATCATTATTTGAATATTGAATTCCATTTTCAGTTTCATTTAATTGTTGTGTAGAGGGTAAATCCTCAGTTAGATTATTTTCTGTTTTATCTTCCTGGCTTAATTCCGTGAACTTAAGAAAATCCAAATATAGTTGGCTCGCTCTAAAGATTTCTTTAAATCTCTTTTTTCTTCCTAATCTTTGCATGTTAATATTTAACCGGTTGTTGTCAAGTATAGACTCAAATAAATCGCTTTCTTTAATATTCCATAATGGGATGGTACTAATTCCGGTTTTATATATATAGTCAGATACTCTGGCTAAGCAATCAACAATAATCTTATAGTTATTTTCTGATGGTATTTTTTTTAAAAACCAAAAACGGAATGATTCCTGCATCGTGATTGCTTCGCTAAAGCTATCGATTTGCACTTTTTTTGAACCAAAAATAGGTCTGCGAAGATTTGCCATTCTGTAATCCAACTTTCCATGTTAGTTGATGATTTGCTTAAAGGGTTAAATTATTCTTTCCGGTATAATTTGCTTACGAAAATATTAGAAGTCTTGACCTTATATCATTATTTATACTACAATGTGATAATTCTATGAGCAAATTTTAAGGCTTTGGTACATCAATGAACGAACATATTCAAGATAGGCTTATCACTATATTAGCCACAAAGTTTAATAATGGTTATAGAGTGTCGTCGAACATTGAGTTTGAACGGTTAAGGAACTTCTATGTAATTGAATATGGTGAAGAATTTTTAACTGATTCCAGTTGGCTCAAAAGTTTTTGCTCTTCAAACGCTCTTTTGTATGATGACAGGGCGTATTTTTTTGATAACGATACTGTAGTTGTTGTTATATCATATATAACTCAGGTTGGATCTCCGTGTATATTTATAGATTATTTATATGAAAGGCACATCACTGATTTTTACGGTATAAGGATATTTTCAGTTGATATGCTAAGGGCATTTATAAACAAGTATTGTCCTGATATATCTATAAATGCTGATTATATTACTCTTCAAGATGATATTTCACCGGCAGATTTAGTAAAAGCAATTTCTAAGGAAAACGATAAATGGACAATTGAAGAGCTACAAGAACGTCTACCATACTTAAAAGTAGAAACAATAAAGCAAGCAAAGAAAAGTGACGAGTATTTACGTGTTGGTACTGATACCTATGTACATATTGATAACATGGATTTGCCTGATGCCGAAGGTTTAAGAATTATCTCGATTATCGAAATGTATTTGGATAAGTTCGATAATGTTACGTTGAACGAGATAGACTTATCAAAGTTTGAAGAATTAAATCCGGAATTTTCTC
>WQYB01000165.1 GCA_009781475.1 Treponema sp. | reverse complement strand
TAGCATCTCCACGAGCGTAAGAGCCAAACAAATACGCTTCATCTATCACGTATTTTTTCGTGACTCCTTCAAATCGTTTTTTAATTTCATCAATAGTATATATTTTGTAATTCATATAAACACTCCTTTCACCGTACAACGGGAACGGCAATTCTTATACCGTCATCCATATACATAAAATACGTTTTACCGTGCCAAAGTGCCTAATAAGAAAATTTTGAAGGAATTTTACCGACTGTTTAAGATATACCAATTCAGACACAGTATCCACTGTTTTTTACCCTTAATGCGTAATTTCTTTAATTTGAGATACGGAATACCTTTTTTATTTTGAAGGAATCGAATTTATTAGCTTATTCTTTTCATTGTATGTGTAAATTATGTCATCTTTTTTTATAGAAACTGTTGAACAAGTATAGCCGTGAAGCTCTCCTGATTTTGATTGTTGGTCTGATAATAATATAATATCCATATACGACAGAATTGGTCGCATAAAAATGTTTTTGATAATACAGTTTTTTTGTGAAAAGTTGGCGCACAAGTAAAGCTTATCTTGTGCGCTACGACAATCAAGTTGGGTTATATCAAATAACGTTAGATTTTTCTTAAGTGTCTATCACATCTGCTAAACATGATTCGTACACTTTTGCTTCTATTAATTTTATATCATATTTTTCTAATAAAAAGTTAATCATTTTTATTCTTCTTTCTTCAATAAATTTTTTCGGATCATCCCATATTTTGTCATCAATTGAAGGTAAAAAATCGTAATCATTAATATACTTGCTCCCGACAACAGTTTCCTTTTTACTATTAATATGTTTATCGGTAAAAAATAACTTAGGATGTATTACCGATTTATGACCATTAATTTCGCCTTTCGTTGGCTGTGTATTCCAAAGGATATCAACTTCTTTTGGAAAATTTGGAGGCATATCTTTTAATTTTTTGGGGAATATATGGTCAATTTCAGGATTATATCGATTTTTCATATCAGGTGAAAATTGATATACCCTATTAGGGGTTAAAATTTTTAAAGTAAACCAACCTTCATCAACAAAAGTTTCTTCATGAATTTCAATCCGTCGTTTCTTTTTATCTTTAATATAATTTTCAATTTCAATTAAAGGAAATTCAAAAACACCATTTGAATTTTCAGATTTTTCTCGTATTATTCTTGTGAAATTTTCTATGTAACTGGTTAAATTCCAGTCATTTATTTGTGATTTAATAAAATATTGATTTATTGTTTGTAAATTCGTTGCATTAATGTTTTTAAATTTCTTATTCTTTAGATATATTTCGTAGAAATAAAATATTATAGGAAGAACTGCAAAGTGTCTTGGTATAATTGAATTTCTGTTTATTTTGAATTGACCCCATATATAATCCACAAAAAAAGCCTCTAAAGGCTCTTGTAAATTTTCCCACACATTTACATACTTTTTTAATTCATCGCTCTTAACTTTTTTAGGATCAATTCTTGGATCGGATTTAATTATCAAATTTAATAATTGCAGTATATTATATGCGTTAAATGTGTACCCATTTCCTGTTGCTGTATAAATTTTTTTAGAAAAGACTTGAAGATTTTCCTCGAAACCCGAATGTTTATCTTTAATTTTTGAGAAGAGTATATCGGCTAATGATAACGTCATTCCACCGGTATTAAGGCGTTCAAAGATTTCATTAACTTCATTTTTGTTATCGGTTCCAATGCGGAAATAAGCTAATGAATTCTTCCCGCTTTTTTTTACGAAGACATCCCATAATATCTCAACATTTTCTTCTATCTTATATACATCTGAAGATTTAATCTCAGGGTTAAGTGCAATAACATTTCTACGGTATTCTACTTTTTTCTCCGATTTTTCATCCTCTGTAAATAATTGGTTCATTCTTATTTCATGCCACTTAATACCTCCGTTTTTAGGTACGAATCGGAATCCTGTTTCTCCTTGGTCATCGTTTTTGGAATCGTATAAAAGGTCAAATATCAATACCTTATCATTAAATGTATGTATTAAACAACTATATAATGTTTGTAAACGTTGTTGCCCATCATAAATAAGCCATTTGTCTGGTTTATTCCAACGTCCCATCTCAACCAATTTTGGACCATCACCACCAGTATTGTAATTGGTCACAAATTCTCTATACGGCACCTCCTCTTTAGTATTCCATACTATAAGACCACCTATTGGATAACCCTTTAATATGGAATCAAACAACTTACATATATATATTTCATTTTCATGGCGGCTTCCCCAAACGTAGGGTCTTTGGATTTCAGGCAAAAACCATCCATTGCTTTCATTATTGATATTTAACATTGCCTCTTTAATAGAGATACCTAAATATGACATTTACAGTCTCCTTTTTTGAGAATATTTTTGGATGTCAAATCCTATATATTACATATAACATTAGAATACGATAAAATTGGTCGGGCGCATTCTTCATTTTCTTCGAGTAACCATTCATGATTAAATATTTTTTTGTTCCGATGGATTAATAAATCTCACGCAATTATCAATTTACACAGCAGAGTCATATAAGGCACTGCCGCACCTAAAGAATTAATTTTGAATATTACCTTAAGACAATCGCCGAACTATTAACTCTCTTACCACGCTCTTTTATCTCGACAATGTATCTGCCCGCTGAAATCTTGTTCAGCGGGAAACTGCCGTTACCACTTGTTTTAAAAGTAACCAGTGCTTTGCCTTTTAAGTCTATTAACTTTATCTGCAATTCAGAGTTTGTTTCCGCTTTTACATTAAGCATTTTGCCCTTAACGCTAATTTGCGGTAATGATATGCCTTTGTAAATGGTCTTGTTGTTCAATATGGAAACGGATTCCGCAGCACGAAAACACTGAAAATTCCTCCAGTGAAATGCCGTGCGATAGGTTTCAATACTTTCTTCTGGTACATACAAGCAAACCGTAACGTAATCTGGCATTCCCAGTAAACCTTGAAATGGTGAATTGTCAAAAGCAAGCGGTATCGGATTAGTTACTATCATTGATGCCAAATTACTACACTCCAAAAACGCACCAACTCCGATAGAAATCACGCTGTTAGGAATAGTGATGGAAGTTAGGCCTTCACAAGCATTAAACGCATTGTCTCCAATAGAAGTTACACTGTTGCCGATAGTGATGGAAGTTAAGCCGATGCAACCGAAAAATGCCCCGTCTCCAATAGTCGTCACACTGTTGGGAATTGTCATGGATGTTAAGCCAGTACAGCCGGAAAACGCACTGGCTCCAATAGTTGTCACGTTGTTAGGGATAGTGACGGAAGTAAGGTTGGGGCAATTTTCAAACGCCCAATCTCCAATATAAGTAACACTGTTAGGGATAGTTACGGAAGTAAGGTTGACACAACCATTAAACGCATTGTTTCCGATAAAAGCCACGCCATCTTCAATGACCACATTGGTAATGGAGTAAGCGTAAGATCTCCAAGGGACATTGCCAGTGGTATAACTCGACATAGATCCAGTCCCGCTTATCCTAAGTGTTCCATTATCATAAAGCGTGGCAGTGACAGTAAAGGTTGGACCACTAATCCAAGGCCCACCAATGACCGTTTGTCCATGTACTGGCGACCCTGCCAACAAAAACACTGCTACTGCTGCTATTACCATAAAGATTTTATTATGTCGCATATACAGCCCTCATTTGTTTCTGATAATTTATCGTTATTGTTATTTTTGACCATGTTTTCAGTTGTTAAATATGCGTTTCAAGAAATTCTGTAAAACCGCCATCACTCAAGCCTAAACAAATATTCAAACTCTTTATTGTAAATTTTAATCAATACCACAACATCAGACGGCAAGAACGTCCCCAACTCTTTGCGTACTTTATATTCTTGCTGGTCTATTCCCAATCTTTCGGCAATGTATTCATCGGTGTAACCACAACGCGCCTGCTCTGTTTCTAAATTGGGAAACATCTTTATC
>WQYB01000164.1 GCA_009781475.1 Treponema sp. | reverse complement strand
TGATATTATTGCAGTCGGCGGAAATCTTTCGCCGGGGATTCTGCTTTCGGCTTACGAGCAGGGTATTTTCCCGTGGTTTAACCCCGGGGATCCTGTTATCTGGCAATCTCCTGATCCGCGCTGCGTTATCTTCCCCGACAAACTGCACATTTCTTCTTCTATGCAGAAAATATTAAACAGCGGCGTTTTTAAAATTACACACGACGAAAATTTTGAGGGAGTTATCCGCGGATGTGCAGAAAAAAAGCGTCCCGGTCAGGACGGCACATGGATAACAGATGATATAATCGAAGCATACACAGAACTGCACAATCTTGGCTGGGCACATTCTGCGGAAGCCTGGAGTAACGACGAACTTGTCGGCGGATGTTATGGCATATTGATGGGCAGAGCTTTTTTCGGCGAATCAATGTTCCAAAAAAAAACAAACGCATCCAAAGCCGCCTTTCTAAGTTTTGCCAAACTGCTTTTTGAACACGGTGTTGCTTTTATCGATTGCCAGGTACCGACAAAACATTTACTAAGTCTTGGCGGCGAAGAGATGTCCCGCAAAGACTTTTTGGCGTTGTTGAAGTTGTTTAAAGTGTTCAGGTTTTAATATTGAAGTGTATGCCTGAAACATTCTTTTGGCTGAGGGCGGAAACCCGCCCTCTTCACTCCAGGAACCTTCAACGAGCACAAAGTGCGAAGTTTCCAGAACAGATACTCCGTTCAGAGGGTCGTTTTCCGCCCTCAGCTTAAATACTTATTCGGCATACACTTCAAAAAGCAATACAAACTAGCTGCAGAGAGTAAGCGCCTCTTGCGCTGGTGAGGGTATAAAATGTGTTAAATTCCTAAAATTGTTGCATGGACTATATTAAATATTTTTTATTAACTGTTTCAAGAGCGATATTTACATGTTTTGTAAAATCTTCTGAAATGCGGTTTATAAGAGCATTTTGCTCATTAAAAGAATTTGTTTCTCTAAATAACTCCCAAATTTCAATTCCGAGCGCACTTGCTATATTACATAGTGTTCGTGCTTGTGGATAATTATTACCACGTTCAATATTTGACAAAAAAGTTATTGAAATATTAGCCTTTTCAGCTAAATCCGCCTGTGAAAACTGCCTGCGAAGGCGAAAAAATCTGATATTTTTCCCTAAAATTCCTTTTAGTCTCTTTTCTTTCATATTACCATATTTTCACTTTTTTCATTAAAACTTGTTTATAAGTACTTGACCATAATCTAAACCTTCTATACGCTATTGAAGTATAAGTGTTATATTAAAAAGAAGGTGTTTTTGAATGAAAAGAATGTTTTTCTATCTTTCAATTTTAGCTTGTTTAATAATTCTAACAAGTTGTAAAAGCGTAGGTGGCGGTGCAGTTTACAATACCTCAGCAGTTTTTGGAGGTTATGCTTTTATTGATTATGATGTAGGGCAAACAAATGTTGGTTATATTTTTGGAAATGCAGAAACAGGAGTAAGTAATACTCTAAATATTACCCAACTGGGTAAATTGTTATTTTCTATAAATGATGCAATATATATTTTTCCACAATTAGGACCAGAAATTACTTTTAATGAATCAGAGTCATTTTTAAATAATGTATTATTTAGAGCTGGATTAGGAATAGATATTCCTTTAAACAATAAATTATTTTTACGCGGAGAAGGGTTATATGGTATTAATGTTGGAAGATTATTATTTAATAATGATGAAGGACATCCAAATAATCTTTCAATTAGACTAGCGTTTGGTTATCAAATTAATGATAGGAAGACTTTACAAGAAGATATAGCAGAAGAATTAAGAGCAAGGGAAATGGCTATGTCTTCAGTTATACATGATTTTTATATGCCAGATTTTGATCAAAATTATTTTGATCAAAATTCTTTCATGCTTGTAAGATGGACACAAAATGTTTATGCAAACAATATTTTAAGGGGAACAATAATATCAAAAATTGATGGAGAAGCAGCTTCGAAATATTTTTATTCAAGACCAACAGATTATCTTGAATATGAAGTAGGAATACGGGCGGAATGGTATAGTTTTCCCCCTGGTTTGCATGCAATAGAATTAAATTACAGGGATGAACAAGGTAATAATCGTGAAATTATAGAAATTACAGCAGCTGGTACTGTTATACTTTATTTTGAACCTGGAAAAGCATATCAACTTTTAGCTACTCCAGTAGGTGATAAAATACAAATTAGACTTGTTGAAACATTGAATTTGAAAGGAATTCGTGAATAGGGTCTGCGTCAGGTGTCTAACACCAGCAATTTATTGGATGAAAATAATAAATTAAGAAGGAGGTTTGTATGAGAAACAAACTAAAAGCTATCCAAATGATAGCAGGCATTGTCGTTCTAATAACGATAATTGGATTTGCTGTAACGGCTTGCGGAAGTACATCAAGCGCGTCACCAAATTTAGGTGTTTATGACCAAAGCGTTTCAGAGGATCAACTTGTTACTCTGGAAATTGCAGGTGGACTAAAGGTGGTCGGATTCAATGGCGTAAGAGTTTCTTGGGCCGAAAATGGTACTGAACGCGGCGAAGATACATTATCTAGTAATGCATGGAGAGCAATGAAAGATGGCAGTGAGTATAAAACAATTATTAAAATTCCTGCAGGTAACCATACATTGTTAGCAAATCTATATTTATGGGATTATAATAAAAAACCAGGAGCTTTTGGTGATGGCTTGATGGGACAACGTGCAGGTTATATTAAAGCATCAGGTTTGGAAATAACTCATGACTTTTTACCGGGTCAAACATATTTTTTAAGACCAATACTTGTTGTTAAACCATCTATTGGTAGAGATCGTGGAAAAGAAATCGAATATGAAGATTATACTGGTTCTGGCGGTAAAGTAGGTAAAACTGTAATAGAAATAAGATATATATTCCACTCGACTAGATTAAGAATAGACGAAAATGGTACACCTGTTGCAACAGGTAATACAGTTACCAGATAAAAAATAGTATATTATATGACAGTGGGGTATACTGGAAACGGTGTACCTCTTTTTTCGGGAAGCGGTAGTGCTTACGGCGCTTTTGGAACAACTTATATTGCTTGTTCTAATTGTCAAATAAGAGGCGACAACAGTTGCTGGGTATGTTCTGGCACAGGTAAAGTACCTGACTGGTAGAATATGCAAACGTTCCTGTTATCGCTATTTCATTGCGTTGTTACAATCGGGGTACACTAGATTGGTGTACCCTTTTTTTTTGAGATCAATCCCAAGAAAAAACAAAAGTATAATTATTATTTACCTATTGACAATATTTTATTTATGCACTAATATTTAGTGCATAATATGAACTGGCAAGTGGTATACAATCAAAAGAAATTCAAAAAGCAGCGATTGCCAAAAACAGTTGCAGCAACAGCGGAGTTACTAATCGCAGAAATTGAGAAAAGTGGTCCGGTTCGTGGAAATTGGCCAAATTACAGTAAATTGCCATATAATCGTCATCATTGTCATATAAAAAAAGGCAAACCCACATACGTTGCTGTGTGGGAAGAAATTGGAAAAAATAAAGTTAAATTGGTGGAGGTAGTTTATGTTGGCACACACGAAAAAGCCCCCTATTAAATCGAATCGTATAGTCGTAAGAAAGAGTCCAAGTATGAATCTCTATATATCATGTCCTTCATCAAACGTAGTTACTATTAAAAAGTATCTTGAAAAACATGGCTGTGTGCTTTTAGATGATGAAAAAGAATGGCTGAACGCAAATGGGTTATTTACGGATCGAACACCTTCTAATATGCTAATTGGAGCAAGAGGTAAAGAGAATATTACACAAAACAAACTTGCGGAATTAACTGGTATTCCCAGAAGGCATATCTCCGATATGGAAAATGGCAGACGACCTATTGGTAAGCAGAATGCTATGAAAATTGGAAAAGCGCTAAATATCAACTATCAATTATTTTTGTAATAATTTAAGGAAACTCACGGATTC
>WQYB01000163.1 GCA_009781475.1 Treponema sp. | reverse complement strand
GAACGGTTATTTTTCTTTGGAATTTCCCTTTTTGGATTTCTATTTCCCGAGTTAAATCCCGCTCCATTTTTTCAGCTTCTTGTTTACCATAAGCAGCTCGAGTAAGACTTCTTGGCTTCCCGTTATCATCTGTATAGTTTACCCGTACATTATACTTTTGCATTCCATCTTTTTTCTCATTTTTAACCTTATAAATCGGCATTTTTAACCTCCAAGCCGACTCAACCCTGCATGATTATTGTACCATATTTAATCCAACCATTCAAGATTAAATCATTGTATTTTACTGCACTTACAAGACTTACAGTGTTAAAAGTATATCATCAAAAATAGCCTTTTTCGTTAATTCCTAAAATTGAGTTTTTCATAAAAAAAGAGCTATTCTCCCAAATATGAGAAAATAGAATAAATAACGAGAACGATGGACTTGGGCTTATCAGACGTATTTACAATGCGTCTGACCCACTCTGACAGTTTCATCCCTGTGGGCTGCAAACTGTCTGTGGACTCTATACTGCCGACAATCTTCATAAAAACGCTTCGCATTTTTGCTTTTCGCATTGTCGACAAACCCATACTGACAGCAAATCGCTGTTACGATTTACTTCCGTCCGGTTATACTTAGCTCTTGTTCATTGTTTGTGAAAAGTTGTCAATAAATAAACGAATGTTAATCGATTTTTGAAAGCACACTTCTATGACACTTATTTTTTATACCCGGCACAGACCAGTGCCGAATATATTTTTGTCTATCAAAAATATGATTGCCAATTATCTATTTACACTCATCAAAGCTCAATTAAGTTGTCAGTCTATATATAATAAGTAAGATAATCACTATATTCTATTGCAATATATATTACATATTTTCGATATATTTGACATTTTTTTGTTTTATGTTATACTTTTTTCATATATTAAATATAACGCAATCATACAGAAGGTGGTGAAGGCAAATATGAATGAAACTAATCGAGAAAAATTTATTCGTGTGGCTGAAAACAGAACTCAAAAAATTATAAATATGTTAAGACTATTAGGAAACTGCTCAAATTCATATGTATATGAGTATTCACAAAAAGATGTTGATAAAATATTTTCAACAATAGAAAGCACATTGAAAGAAACTAAGACAAAATTCACAAGTAAGAAAGATAAAATAAACGATTTTCGTTTATGATGAGGGAAGTATATGGATTGCAAAAAGCTATTAATTGAATTATACAACGCCAATAACGCAGAAGAACTACATAAAATTGTATTAAACAATGAAATTCTTGCAAATCAAGATAATTGGAAACCATATGGCGGACAACAAAATAACGCAGGAACTTTTGAAAATCAACAATCAAAGCCGGAAGCTGCATTAGTTGAAAAAATAACAAATTCTATAGATGCCATATTAACAAAAAAATGTATATCTCTCGGAATGATACCTGATGATAATAGCAATCCTAACCTTCCGAGGACTATGAAAGACGCAGTGCAGTTATTTTTTAACGTGCCTAAAGGGAATTGGGAAAATACAAGTCCGACCCAGAGAAGAGATATTGCACAAGATTTACAATTAATTGTTTCAGGAGATAAATCAACACCAAATATTGCTGTTTACGATAACGGTGAAGGACAGAATGCTGGTGATTTTGAACAAACATTCTTATCGCTTCACAAGGGAAATAAAATCAACATCCCTTTTGTTCAAGGCAAATTTAACATGGGATCAACCGGAGCTGTTGTATTTTGTGGAGAAGACAAGAAGTATCAATTAATAGTATCGAGGAGATGTAATGATTTAGGTAATAGCGATAGTAAGATTGGTTTTACTCTTGTACGAAAACATATTTTGACAGATGAAGAAGAAACGACTGTGAAAAGCACTTGGTATGAGTTTTTTACTCTTAACGGTATCGTCCCATCCTTTGAATGCGAATCAATTGATTTTGGACTTAATGATACACCCTTTATTGATGGAACAATTGTAAAAATGTATTCATATCAATTGTCACCGGGTTGTAGATCTGATGCAACACTGGATTTATGGCGTGAATTAAATTCTTTATTATACGAAACAAGTGTTCCAATTCTAATCGTAGAAAAAAGATTTACAGCAGGACATTCAAATACAAAACCTATGCTTGGTAATAAAGCAAGAATATCCATTGACGACAGAGACAAAAGATATTTGCATAAATCTTTTTCAATAAATAACCTAAATGATTTCGGAGCGGAGATACCAATTGAAGTAACAATTTTTAAACCAGACAGTCAGGGAAGTGAGTTCGTTAGAAGAAGACCGGTCATATTTTTGAGAAACGGTCAGGCGCATGGTGTAGAAAATAAAACATTTGTAAGTGCTGATTTAGGACTAAGACAAATAAAAAATCATATTATAATTAGTGTCGACTGTTCAAACATAAAAACTAGTGCAGCAAATAGTTTATTCATGGCTTCTCGTGACCGCATGCTTGAAGGTCGACATTATGAAATATTGAAAAATGAAATAATCCAACTCCTAAAAAATGATGAGGATTTGAAAAATGCAAACCAGGAATTTAAAGGAGCAATTGTACGTGAAAGTAAGGATGACAAAGAGTTAATAGAAAATTTATTTTCTACTTTAAAATCAAATAAAGATATAAAAAACTTACTCGATGGTATGAAGGGAGATTTTACTTTTTTCAATAAACAAAATACCACCTCAGGAACACGTGAACAATCAAAAAAAGATAACCCTGTTGGAAAACCTGAAAAAGCGTTTAAAAGGTTTCCATCCATTTTTAAGTTAAAAGGTACACAGAGTGTTGATGAAAAAAAATATAAGGCAATAAATAAAGGTGGTAGAGGGAAGATAAGATTTGAAACTGATGTAGAAAATGATTTTTTAACTAGAAATGAAGAACCGGGTTCATTTGAAATATCAATTCTTGACTTTGGTAATGGCTCTGGTGGAGGAGGCGGCGGTGGGCAAATGAACACCATTAAAGATAAGCTTAAAGTTCAACGTTCTGGTCCGTTCAACGGTGAAATTGAGTTAGTAATAGAACCAGATCGCGAAGCTAATGTAGGTGATATTATCCCGTTGTCAGTTAATTTAATCTCCTGTGATGGAGTTCATGAAGTTGTTGTAAATATAAAAATTGAAAAAGAGATAACACAAAATAAACAAGAAACTAATAAGTCAAAAGAAGAACCTGATTTCTCCTTACCTAAAGCAATCAGAGTTTTTAAGGACAAAATAGATGGTGATGAAGATACTGCAATTTGGGTAGAGCATGATATGACAGAAAAATCTATTGTTGGCTTACAATTAGGAGATGATTTTTCTATTGAAGCGATTCTTGTTAATATGGACTCAAATTTGATGAAGAAACTGGTAAACCAAAGAAGCGCAAATGTTGAAATCATAAGTAAAAAGTATTTATCTTCGATTTATGCACATTCACTTATACTATATTCAACACTTATAGGTTATTACTCTAATGATAGTCTGGACTTTGATGAAAGGACTATAAAAGAAATTAAAGATAACATGGAAGAAACTTTGAAATTTATTTTCCAATATTACGGTGGATTCCTATTATCCTTTGATTCTGAATTAAATAGTGATTAACTTTTAATTTTATAATTCGCAATATGTATGAAGATAGAGATTTAACTCAAACTAAAATGGCAGACTACTTAAATATTCATCAAAATGTATTCAGATTATGTACAAAAACCTTATTCACGAAAACATACATAGGCTACAGTTCTCTTAGGGAATTAGTACAGAAACTAAAGAACAGCTCAGTGTGCTGTTCTGCCTGTTAATATTATACTCTATTAGCGGTGTCAAGGGTCGAGATGAACGCCGCTTTTTTGCTGCTGTCTGTTACTCGACTAAAAACTTCGCGGCGCCCTTGACACAAAGCGGTTTTGTACGTTAAACAGTACCATTTAAAGTCCGTATATCGTTTCGATACGTGAGATTTTTGTTTTTTCGGCGACTTGCTCTTTTCTTGGAGTATTTTTCGATTGGTTTTTTATCGCTTCTATATATGTTCGCATATCATGTTC
>WQYB01000162.1 GCA_009781475.1 Treponema sp. | reverse complement strand
CCAGACGAGTCTTGCCAATCTGTATAAATCTTTTTAACTGCCGCTATCTGTTTTTCATCGAACATAACAAAACTTTTTTCATAAACATTGGTATTCCATGTCCGCAGGTCAATAAAAAGAATTTCATTTTGACGATCCCTCAAGCTGCGGTTATTCAAAAGCCGCGCTTTTTTATTGTTATTCAATATCCAGAGCGTTACGGAAATATCGGTACTGTAAAACATTTCTCTGGGCAGAACGATTATCGCTTCTATTTTATCGTTTTCGACAAGTTGTTTTCTGATGTTGTATTCCTCACCATCGGCGTTAAGTGCGCCGTTGGCAAGCAGAAAACCCGCAATGCCTTTGTTGACATCCAGCTTGGAAAGCATGTGCAAAATCCACGCATAGTTGGCATTACTGACAGGAGGTGCGCCGTAGCCTGACCAGCGGTAGTCGGTGGTAAGTTCATCGGGGGAGCGCCAGTTTTTCAGATTGAAGGGAGGATTTGCCATGATGTACTTTACCTGCAAATCCTTGTGTTGATCGCTTGTGAAAGTGGAAGCGGCTTTGTCGCCGAGGTTACACGCAATTCCACGGATTGCGAGGTTCATACGCGCAAGACGGTAGGTGTCAGGGTTGGACTCCTGTCCATAAACAGAAATATTTTTGCGATTCCCTTTATGGTTGTCAACAAATTTGATTGATTGCACAAACATACCGCCTGAACCGCAGCAGGGGTCGTAGATTTTTCCATCGTATGGTTCTATCAATTCCGCAATTAAATCGACAATAAACTTGGGTGTGTAGAACTCGCCTTTTTCCTGCGCTTCGTCGATAGCGAAGTTTTGCAGGAAGTATTCATACACTCTGCCTATTAAATCTTTTTCGTTAAAACGCTGTTCGGATATTTTATTGATTTCGTCAATCAATGCTTTTATATCATTTTTAGATACTCCCAAACTTGAGAAAAAACGCTGAGGCAATGCGCCTTTAAGGGAATTGTTTTTTTCTTCGATGTCGGCAAGTGCTTGATCAAGCAGGATGGCTATATCGTCACGGCTTGCGTTCATGACGATGTATGTCCAGCGAGAAGTTTCGCTCAGATAAAAAACATTTTTTGCCTGATAAAATGCTACCTTTTCAAGGAAAATGGGGTTGTCGCCGTTTTCTTTTAGTATTTCCTGCCGTCTGAGTTCAAACTTGTCTCCGGCAAATTTTAGGAAAACCAGAGCTAAAACAGCGTCACGGTTGGCGGATTTGCTGCATTTGTTTCGCAGAGCAACCCTGCAGTTCCACATGATGGTTTCGAGGGTTACTACTTTTTCTTTTTTTGCCTTTGCCATGGGTAATTATATCATAAATATAAGACTATTTAAAGAATTGTTTGAGCTCTTACTTATTAATTTTTTTAATTTTTACAATTAATAAACCTATAAAAAAACCAATTATAAACTGTAACATAGGAAAGCCAATAATATTTATTATTCTTGGAGTAAAACTTGGGATCGATACACCAATAAAGCCAAATAATGCAACAAGACATGTTAAAAAGATTAACAACGCAATTTTAGTACCAATAGTATCTTGTTTTACAAAAATTCCAATAATTAATAAAAGCAACCACCAGAACGAGCCAGAAATAAATTTTGTTACATTATCAAAATTAAAATATTTATTATGGCTATTATTAATAACAGTATTTCTGTCTGCGATATCAATAGTAATTAATATAGGAAATGACTTTCTATTTACTGTTTTATTAACCAAGTTTTCGTAATAATCCTTTAATCGTTCATCTGTAATATCATTTTTATTTATAGAATCTAACTCTTTTAATATATTAATTTCTTGTTCTAATCTTATATTTTCATAAAAATAACTTAATCCTAATGGAAAAACTACCAATAAAAGGCAAGTTATCGTTATAATACGAACGATAATTTTTTTATTGCCAGTAGAAATAAGTTCTAACAATTTTGCAAAAAAAATTCCCATATATAAAAATATCTTAGCAAATTTCTACACAGAAAATCAAGATATATCATTATTTTAATTATACCGAAATCGGTATAATTAAATCTAAGGAGTACACCCTATGCAAAAAACACGAAAAACTGTTTAATATGGAATATTTTTGTTAGATTTTTGTACACTTTGAAAAAATTTTAAAACAGGAAGCATCTATACGGCAGAAAAATACAACAGTATCCACATCAAAGGAGAATGTTCTAACAGTAAAATTCAAAAGGTTCTAATTTTACACAGATTATATGAGATAATTACAACTGGAGTTGATGATTTATGGTTTAACACTTATAATGCAGATAGAGACTTTTTTAAATTTTACAGTTAATATTTTATTAGGGGTATAATATGTTTTCTATTACTGGAAAAATAAATGGAGAAAAATATATCTTAAAATATAATAATAAAATACTTGATGGTGATGAATTAGCTACATCTAAAGCAAAAGAAGAAAATCTAAAAAATCACGGTAATCTTGGTATGCCGCCAAATGTAAAAGCTAATTATCTTAGCTGTGAAGATTCTGCTCATATGCTTATTACGACTTATGTTTTTGATGAAATAATTTCACAAGAAGATGACTGGCCTGAAATTCCTGAAAATGCTGATATATGAAGGTACTTCCATCGAGGCAATCACACAGACGACATCATCAATGCTTAGGCAAGAACCCAGAAACCCTTTCTAAACCCCCATCTTCAAATAAATCATATCCTTAAGTTGTACTCCATCCTCAATCATCACATGGTCATAATTGTCAGTAAAGAAATCCTTAATCGTATGAGAATATGTAAACCCTAAGTTTTTATAAAATGATAATATCTTTTCATTTTCTCCAGTGCCAACTATTATAACTTTACATTGATTTTTATAATGTTGGATTACATATTTAATCATACTACTGCCATATCCTTTACCTCGATATTTTCCATAAGTAGCGATATTCTTTATTTCGTATGTATCATCATTTTCTTTTGTAACTACAGCAACAGTTTTTAAGTCATCATCATATAGCACAAATAAATCTCCTCTATCAAGATATTTTTTAATCATATTTTCCTGTTCATCAGCAATGAGTAATAAGTCCATGTATTGTTCTTTGTTTTCGGTGATTTGTATTATTTCCATGTTTTAAGTATATAATATGTGTACCTATTTTTTCAATTGTTCCTTCTTTTGTCATTTCCTGTAAAATAGCTCTAACACGAACTTTACTTAAGTTTAACTGGATCGAGATTTCGGAAGCTGTCGCATCTTTATGTTTTTTAGTAAAACTCAGAATATTAACTTTACTATCGCTTGTTTTAATCGCTTGGCTATCGCTCTTTTATCGCTTGCATTCAATCGGCTGTAACGTCCGATTGGCGACCGATTGGCAGCCGATTGGCTATCGCTTGCGACCGCTTGGGAATCCTCCCTTTTGAATGTGACTTTGAAAAAGCCGTTTAGTTCAAACTTCGGCATTGCAACTTTTGCGTTTTTTGCAGCTTTTTTTATACGCATGATGCCTGTTCCCATTTGTTCAATATAATCAATGCTTGATAATTATACTTTATTTTATAACTTCTTTAAAGAAATATTAACCTTTTTGCTTTATTCCGACTCCAGAAATTTATCATAATCAGATTTATATAGAGGGTGATTATATGGATAATCTTTTTGCTTTTCGTTTTCGGCAATTATATCCAAAGCTCTTTTACCAGTTATTTGGTCAATAAAAACTATATTGCACTCTTTTTCAAAAAACTCTAGAAAACGTTTTGGATTTATCATATTAATCTCCTTATTTTTGATAATATCATAATACTTGACAGATGTATAGTACTGCGTTATAGTAATATTAATAACTAACGACAGGAAGGTGCAAAATGTCAAAAATGAATTTTCTTGGAAAAGTGATTGCAACTCTAATTTTAATCCTGTCGAATTCGACAATATTAAATACAAATTCACTTGACACCCTACAGGTTACACGGTAAAAATAGATCAAGATGCGTATGTAGTGGATTATAGAGATTATCATTAAGGAGTTGTCTATGCAAAAAACACGAAAACCTGTTCACCCTGGAAATGTTTTTCTACAAGATGTTTTAATCCCTTTGAATATAACT
>WQYB01000161.1 GCA_009781475.1 Treponema sp. | reverse complement strand
GCTGTGCAAGGCATTCCTGTAGCTATCGATATATATGAACGCCCGACAAATGGCTGTCTGGTTTCCATAATTTGCAAAAACCACCAACGGCCGCTGCGGTCGCCTAATGTCCCATCAGACCTTGAAACCTGCCAGCCATATCTATGAACCGGTGAATCCCTCATCGCGTTTGTAACATATATTAGCTCTAAAAAATTATTTCGCCGCACGGTGCTGGCGAGTATCGGAGAAATCCCAATATTATTACCGTTTGAAGGCGCGTCAATTGTATCGGAGTTTAACGACAGTTCGTAACAAAGGTTATACGCGCCGTTTATAAAAGAATGGACCGTTTGTTGTATGGAAACCGATACATTGTGTGTTTCGTTTCTTATTTGTTTATCATATTCCTGAGTGAGTATGTAAATCGTTATCAGCGGAATAACGACAAGCAGCGACGCTATTATCAATATTGAGATGATAAAAAATGGTGAAATAAGGCTTTTTTTGCTATTATTCTTAATAAACACCATTTTATACTAACCAACAAAATAAAACATGTCAAGGAAACAAGAAGATGGGGCTTTTTTTATGGTTGGAAGGAACGCTCTTTCCTTGAAATTTGCTTTTTTGTCATAAATTCTACAAATTAATGACTCTGTCTGCAGCTTTTATGGCAGGCGAATTTGGATCGCTTGTGGCAAAAATAATAGCAGCGTTAGCGTTATAGTCTTTTCTTACAAAACTGTTAAACACATTGATAAGTTCATCTGTTACTGCGCCTCTGTAACCTGCGTCAATTGCGGCAAAAGGTTCATCAAAGAGATAGACTTTTGGGTTGCGTACTATTGCGCGCGCAAGAGCAATTTTCCACTTTTGACCGGCAGCAAGTGCTTTTATAAACTTATCAAAAAAAGCTTCGCAGCCAAGAGCTTTTAGCGTATCATTGATTCTTCTGTCGATTACATTTTTAGGCACTTTTTTGATTTCTAAGTCATACGCAAGGTTTTCGGAGACTTTCATTTCCAGAACCAACGCTCCACGGTTTAACCGTTCTTTAGATTTAGCGCCGAAAAGTCCGCCGCCTTCACCTGCCGCATAATCTTGAGACACAAAAGAAATGTTTCTGTCGATTGCCAGAATTTTATTCATTATATCGTCATCGATTCTGATTATACCATCGGTGACTTCTTCATGCCCTGCAATCATGCGAAGAAGCGTAGATTTACCGCTGCCTGACGATCCCAATAAAACCACAAATTCTTTTTCCTTTACAGTAAGGCTAAAGTTATTGACAGCGCGTTTCCCGCCTTTATATTCTTTGGTAACTTCTTTTAATTCGACAATAACTTTTCCCAGACTTGCGGCTGGTTTTTCTGCTGGAGCAGCCTGAGGCGGCGGTGCGTTAACACTTGCAATTTTTGCGCCGCAGTTTTCGCAGAAACTAATTCCTTCGTTTAATTTTGTTCCGCATTGTTCACAAAATGCCATATTCTTCTCCTTACGATTTTCTAACTTTGTTGGCGACTACGAATCCCATAAAACCTGTTAACAACATTCCTATGCCTGTTTGGAAAATTGACAGTGTTTCTATTGCAGGGATAGACTCTTCTCTTATGCCGATGGTGTAGGCGACGCTTAATGCAATGCAGCTTCCCATGTCACCGCCGGATAAAATTTTGTAAACCAAACTAAACAGCACAATTATCATCAAATAGGTGGTAAATACCCTTGATAAACTTACGCCATAACCTAACAGAATGTCCATTAATAAATTAAAAAAGCCTTTTAGCTTGTTTGTAAATTTGTTTGTTGTGCTTTCGTGCCACAGGCGTTTGCGCTCCATTCTTTTGCCCTGTACATACGCCCATTCTGCATCTTTGTTGTGGCCTCTTCCTTCCCACAACGCGCTAAACTGACGGTATATTCTTTCTGCTTCCCTGAATTTGGAGCCAAGACCGCCTTCTATGATGGACATTTCATTTTTTACAATATCTAACCTGATCCACTTTGATAAAAATTCTTCATAGACTTCATGATTTTCCTGTACCAAAGCTGCGCCGGCTCTATTTTTTTTGAGGTTATCGCAGGTAATGCAAAATGTTTCGAACGAAATATAATTTAAACTTGACGATTCTATTTTGGCGTCCTGAAACACAGTAATTCCCTTAAATGCTGTTCTGTAAAAATCGGTATACAATAAATATGCACCCTGCAGTGTGCTGTCTATAATATCTGCATATCTAAAGTCGCAAGTTTCTATAGAAGCGTCTCTGAATTTTGTTTTGTATATCTTTGCGTCTTTAAACGATGCGTATTTTGCGTCTCCTGTGCCTTTTATTACCGCATGGGAAAAATCGCAGGAGTCGAGGTAAGTTCTTTCGAATTTGCAGTCGATCAGCGTAGACTTTTGAAACAAAACATTTTTTAAGGTTTTGTTATCAGAAAAATCTATGTCTTCCAGCCGTTTGCCGGAAAAATTAATATAATTCTCTATAAAGTCAAATTTTGATAAATCAAGGTCTTTGATAACATCTTGCTTGAGCAGTTCTTTTAATTCATTGTAGTCTGTCATGTTTTTCTCCTTAACCAATCTTTTCGCCGCAGCCGCCGCAAAATTTTGCGCCTTCGTTTAATTTATTTCCGCATTTTCCGCAGAATTTTTTTGCCGGTGAAGAAGCAATTGCTTCTACGAGTCTGTTGTTCTCATACCGGCCTTCTTCGATTTTACCGCCTGGATAAGTAGTTTTTCCCATACCTATTCGTTTATTTTCTACCCAATCGCCTTCGTAGATAGTGCCGTTTGGCCATGTATATTTACCTTTGCCGGTTCTTTCGCCGTCATTCCAATCACCTTCGTATACATCACCGTTTTTCCATATAAATTTTCCATTGCCGTGTTTACTGCCATTTTCAAAATCGCCTTCATAAACACCATCATTATCAGACCGTTTTCCTTTACCGTGACTTTTTCCGTCAACCCAATCGCCATCGTATTCTTCGTTAGCGTCTTTATATATGCCTTTGCCGTGCTGTTTACCGTACTTCCATTCGCCTTCGAATGATTTCCCGTTTGTGCCTGTGAATTTTCCCTTACCGTGGTGTTTGCCTTCGAATGTATCCCCTTCGTACACACCGTTGTCATAAGTAATTTTATCGTTTTTCTTAATCGGAGATGAAGGTTTTTGTGGGGTATAGCTGATCCCCATCTTCTGCAATGCTTCTAATGCATCTTTATCTTTGTAATTCGCAGCAGTTTTATGGTCAGCAATGCATCGGTCATGCTCACCTTTTTTTACATAAACGAATGCTCGCATACTATATGCATCAGCAAATTCCTCATCGGTTTTGCTTATAAAAATTGCATCAGTTAAACAATCTATTGCGGTGTCATAATCTTCATCGTTTATTAATTCAAAAGCAACATCCATATACCACCAATGAGAGCGTTCTGTAACCGCTTGAGAGCCTTCTGCAGCCTCTGATGAAATGCTTGAAGATTCAGGGGCTTCGGGTGTGTAGTCTATGTCAAATTTTTCTTTAAGAAATTTAATCGCTTTTTGATTACCGCAATCTGCAGCCATATTCATGCAATCTATCGATGTTTCTTTATCACCTCGTCTTTCGTGGACGCGTCCAATGTTATATATACATTCACCTTTTTCTTCCTGGGTTTCTGTCAATTCAACAGCTTCCAAAAGTACTTCCAAGGCTTCATCAAAATCAAAATGCATCATATGGTCTGTGCCTTTTGACATTAAGGCTTTGAATTTATCACTCATATTTTATCCTTTTTAAAAATTGTCCGCAGAACCTCAACCGAGCTCTTCGACGCTTTGGCTGCGAAAAACTTTCTTTTTGTTCATCTATTATCAGGTTCGCCAAGGATTATTTCTTCCCAGATTATTGGTTCTGTTCCATAAGGCCATCTGCCGTTGGCAGTCATTTTAAAACGAGTTGCAGGGAAACGCCTAAACGATATTGACCAAAGTGTACCCATGCCGTTCGAAGTTTCACGCGCCTGTACCGGAGTATAAAATCTGGAAGGGTTATCAAGGTCTTGTAATGAAAAATCACGAATCTCCCAAAATCCGTTATGTCCGTTAGAAAAATCTCCTGTTGCGCTTCTTGCAAAAAATAATACG
>WQYB01000160.1 GCA_009781475.1 Treponema sp. | reverse complement strand
TTCAAAAATACCGACTTCATGTTCAGCTCTTACATTAAAAACAGAAAGAGGAAGCCCTGTTTCCGAATTTAAATTACCTTCGTTTTTAATAACATTTTTTTCTATTCCGATAATTGCCGCTGTAATTTCTTTTGTAGTAGTTTTACCCGATGATCCTGTTATTCCGATTTTTTTAAGAAGCGGGAACTTATTCAAATAAAATTTTGCACAATCCTGTAATGCTTTAAGTGTATTATCTACCGTTATTAAATCCTTTCCCATTTCTCTGGCAGTGTTTATTAGATTAAAACTGTCCAATTTGGAAGAGTCTACTACCGCTGCTGCTGCTCCGGCTTTAAATGCAGATGAAACAAAACTATGCCCGTCGCAAGTAGTGCCGTCTAGCGCAAAGAAAAGAGAGCCGGTTTTTGCAGCTCGTGAATCAATAACTACCGAATTAAATCCGCAATCTTGTGAATTTGAAAAATGACGTGCGTTAAGTAATATAGAAAGCTCGCCAATACCCATAAGAGGGTTAATTGAAGAGTTAGTAGAACTCATTATCCTTTCCCCCCCTAATTCGTACCTGAAGATAATACTCAGGCGGTATCTTTTGAAGTTCAAGTTCATTCTGTGCAACAAAATCAATTCTTTCCGGAGATGAATTTTCCGCAATCCCTGCGATTAATCTTTTATTACTTTCTATCCATTCAGTTTGAGCCTGTTCAAGACGGACAAGTTCTCTTGATAAGTTTTGGTATCTGTTTGACTGCCAGACTAATAGGCACAATAAAACAGGAATTGATAAAGCCAGGAAATAAAGTAATAAATATTTTCTAACCATCTGTATCTCCATCCAGTACTTTTTCAATTACACGCAATCTGGCGCTTCTTGACGGAGGGTTACGCTCAATCTCTTCATTTGAAGGTGTAATACCCTTTTTTGTTAATAAGTTGATTGAGCGATGCCCTACACATTTACAAATCGGCGCATTTTCAGGGCAAATACAGTCTTTATTCATGGATTTAAAGAAATTCTTAACTATTCTGTCTTCCAGTGAATGAAAACTGATAACTCCGAGCCTTCCCCCCGTCGGCTCGAGTACCCTAAGCGCCGCCCCAAGGAGCGATGGAAGCTTAGATAACTCTCCGTTTACTGCGATACGCAATGCTTGAAATGTTCTGGTTGCAGGATGTATAGCTCCATGCCTGTAAGAAGCCGGCACGGCTTTTTTTACCAATTCGGCAAGAGCAGATGTGGTTGTAATTGTTGATTTTTGCCTTTCGTTAACGATTAATGAAGCAATACGGCGTGAATATTTTTCTTCGGCATTGTTATAAATAAGGTCGGCAAGTTCGCGTTCAGGAAGACGATTAATAAGATCTGCCGCTGTAACTCCTGACGAAGTATCAAGGCGCATGTCCAAATATTCATCTTTTTCAAAGGTGAAACCCTTTCCGCTAACCTTGTAATGATAAGAACTTATACCCAAATCAAAGAAAATTGTGTCAGGTCTTTTAAATTCAGACGGATAATCGGCAAAAAAATCATGTGACCAGCAATTATAGAAATAAACCCTGTCTTCAAATTGTTTAAGCCTTTCTCTTGCAATATCCAAAATATCGTTGTCGGCATCAAGTGCGATAATTTTTAAATTAGAAAATTTTGAAAGGAAAGCTTCACTATGCCCGCCTTCTCCTGTGTTTGCATCGATCATCAACTCGTTATCTGTACGCGGACAAAGCAAGTTCATGGATTGCTCAAGCATAACGGAGGTGTGAGTATAGTTTGTCATTATTCACCGCTCCCCGTATTATTTTTTAGTTTGCTGCCAAGTTCCTCTGATGCTGTAAAAAAGTCATCTTTACTGTCGCTAAGGCATTTTTGATAACGATCTTTGTCCCAAATTTCGATATATTCACCTTGACCCAGAACTACACAGTCTTTTGAAAGCCCTGCAAACTCACGATACCCTTGAGTTACAGGGATTCTTCCCGCTTTATCAATTTCTATTGAATGAGAGTTAAAAATACGCCGTCTAAAATCACGGTCTTTTTTAGAAAGAAGGTTTGTATTTTTGCTGTATTGCGTCAGTAATTCCATGTAGACATTAGTAGGAAACAGCCAAAGGCAGTTTTCATAATCGCATTGAGTAATTGTAAGCTGAGAATCGTCTAATATTCTGCGCAAGGAAGCAGGCAAACTGATTCTGCCCTTTTCATCCAGCGTTACAGTATATTCCCCGGTTAACAATTCCATACCACTATTTCCTACTTTCTCCCACTTAATCCCATTTACATATCATTTTACATTGAAATTTCCATTCGTCAAGCACTATTCATAATATTTTTCTAAAAAAAATTAAAAAAACTTAAAAAAATTGAATATTTAGCTATACACTTATGTAGTAATTAGAATAAATTGCGTGTTTTGGATACATAAGTTATGATTAGTTATGCATATAAGCGAATATTTTTTAGTATTTCCTGAAGGCGATGTCCAGGAAATTAGCGGCAGGCTTCCATTTAATGCTCTTGTTGACATGAATGGCAATGTTCTTTCACTGCCCCTGCCGACCAATAAAATGATTGTTTTCAAGGTTGACGGGATTAAAACCGAAGAAAGAACAGGCGTAAGTGAAACTTATCATTTTTTAGAGCTACTCAGCGCCGAGGAATTACTTGAATACATTTGAAAGAAGATATAATTATTAAGAATTTAACCACGAACCACACGAACCATCACGAAAAAAGAAAAGATATCGAAGCAAGGGTTCGTGAACGTGCCGTAGGCACGATTTCGTGTGGTTTGTGGTAATAAATGAAAAAAACTAATCCAAAAAAAGGTTTGCTTGCAAAGGCGCAGAAGCGCAAAAATAACATAGGTATTAAAAACGAAAGCTCGCTGCACCGCACTTTAAAGTACCAGTACGCAGGACCCGGCGGTAAAACTGAAGCGGAAGTCGGCAGTTTTGTAGCCGATGGAATCAATAAAAACGGTGAATATATCGAGGTGCAAACAGGAAGTTTCGCTCCTTTAAAGAAAAAAGTAAAAGAATTTGCCAAATACGGCAAAGTACGGATCATTCACCCTATCGCCATAAGAAAAATAATCGAAGTTTACGATACCAAAGAAAAACTTTTATACAGACGAAAAAGCCCTGTAAAAAGCTCCAAATGGGATATTTTTGATGCTCTTTTAAGCGCTCCCGAATTACCGCTTGTAAAAGGTCTAACAATAGAAATCGTACTTGCCGACATAACGGAAAAACGTATTAAAGACGGCAAAGGCAGCTGGCGGCGAAAAGGTATAAGTAAATTGGATAAAGAATTAGCCGCTTACCACGAAAGTATCATTTTCGCCAAAAAATCCGATTATATGCGCCACTTTATCCCATTTAAAAAAGAAGAAGAATTTACGGTTGCGGCTTTATCTAAACAGACAAATATAAAAATAGATATGGCTAGAAAAGCTCTTTATGTACTGACTAAGATGAAATTGATTAAAAGAATTGGTAAAAAAGGCAATGCCTGGGTGTATGTGAGAGGTTGAATTGATGAAAAAACAATTAGAAACAATACTATATTCCGCAAAAGTTATGACTTTTTTGGAAAACTTTCCATGAAAGTTATGACTTTTTCGGAAAGTTGTGTTAGAAATTAAAGATCTAATTGAGATTTTATAGGAGTAGGAGGAAGAAAAATGAAATACAAAAGTGAAGCTTTTGCGGTTCTCCATGAGAATGCAGTAGCAATGTATAAAGTCGGAGGAATAACAGAAACAAGTATGCGTGAATATGACGAAATGTGTCTTAAAAATTGTAAAAAAGAAATAAAATCTTCTCCTGCTTACAATGATGATATCACTGTTAAACACAAACAAATAAGACACGCCACAGTATAATTTTAAGATACACATCAGTTGAATCACATATCATTATCTTCATTGACAATTTATTCCAATTATTGCTACCATATTAATATGAATTTGAAAGCAGAATATTTAATGAAAACTACTACCCCCCCCCCCCCTTTTTTTCAAATTTTTTTTAATATAAAAAAAATTTGTTTTATCCACCTTTTTTTTTTTTTTTTAACCTCTATTTTTGTTTGTTCAAAAAAAAATAGAAAAGATATTTTTATTTTTGCCTC
>WQYB01000159.1 GCA_009781475.1 Treponema sp. | reverse complement strand
CTGTGACATGGGGCAATGACCGCAAGCTCCTGTAAGCCTTACGGAAACAACTCCGTCAGCATCTACAGAGACAAATTCGACATCACCGCCGTCTGCCTGTAAATTGGGACGCACATTTTCCAATGCAGCTTTTATTTGTTCTTCCATAACGGTTACTCCTTCGTGTTTTTTCTCCAAATTATCGGAGAGAGAGGGATTTGGGTTCCAGTCGCAAACTCCTGTTTGCTCCTTCCACCCCGCCTGCGCACTGCCTGGCACATCCATGTGCCAGATTTTTTTCTTAAGGCTTACGCCTTAGCTGTATTACAGCAGTGCTTTGGTTCAAATCCCTCAATCTGGAAAAATAAAGTTTTCCAAAGGAAAACTTAAAAATAAAAAACACGAAGTGTTTTTTATTACGGAGAGAGAGGGATTTGAACCCTCGGTACCTTGTGGGCACATACGCTTTCCAAGCGTACACCTTCGACCTCTCGGACATCTCTCCTTAAATACTGGGTTAGATTAGCATAATTGGGGATTCTGTTCAATAGCAGGGGTGATCAGTAAAATATAATCTTTTCAATAAATTGATGATATATTATAATATATTTATTGAATTATAATGGGGGTTGTAATGTTGATCGTAGATGGATTTCTGGAAAATGGTGTTTTTATTCCCAATAAACCATTGGTTAATATTAAGGGGCGTCAAAACGCCACGTTAACGATAACTGAAAACGAAGAAAATGAAAAACAAGAACGAATAAACGCATGGAGGCAATTTGGCGAAGCTGTTCTAAACAGTGACGAAATTCTAGAAGGAGAACCCGAGCGATTACGATTTAAATCGCTTGAGGAAGTTATATGATAAAGTACGCTCTTTATACCGATATTGTTTCTTATTACTTAAAGGGAAATATAAAACTGATAGAACGAATTAATGATGAAATAAAAAATGGAAATATTGTAATTCCGCCAATTGTATATTTTGAAATTAAGAAATGGTTATTGAAAAATAATTCAAAATCAAAACTTGCTGCTTTTGATACACTACTGAAAAAATATGGAATAGAACCAATCTCAAAAGAGACACTAGATATTTCCCTTTCTATTTTTATTGGTTTAAAATCGAAAAATCTTACAGTTGATGATGCAGATATTCTGATTGCTGGTTATTGTATTCAAAATGATCATATACTTATAACAAATAATACAAATCATTTTAATAAAATTGATAATTTAAAGATAGAAAATTGGACATAAAAATATGAAAACTTTCACAGATAGAGGAGATGTTTAAATTTTCTACTTGGACAATAAGAACAGATAATAAAAGAATACGAAGGGTAGCATCTGTTATTAAAACAAATATCAAGAAAGTTAATTCAAAAACGCTTTGGCGTCCTTTGCGCCTCTGCGAAAAAAAAGCCTCTCCATGCCAATCCGCGGACACGCTCTTTGCCCCCCAATGGTTTTATGGAGAGGAACTAATTACAAATACCAAGTTCTTTTTCGGCAGATAAACTTATACGTGTGCTTTAATAATATTTTGCCAATCTCTTCGTCCGTATAAAAACCTGATAATATTTACTATCTTTTTTTGTTTCATTGATAATAAAAAACATCATATAATTCTTTATTAATACAAATCTTAAGCCTTTTTCTGCTAAATATTCATCAGAAACAAATGGATAAATTTTTGGTGTTTTTTCCAGGATTTTTTCATGTTTCTCGATTTCGTCCACTAAGTTATTTGCTGCTTTGGGTGCTTTTAATTCATTAACTATGTATTATAATGTGGATATTATATCTTCTTCCGCTATATCTGTGATATTTACAAAATACATTATTTATTTATCTTTGCTCTTATATTTTTAATTGATTCTTTCATGGGTTTTACTTTATTCCGCTTTACATGGTTTAAGCCTTCTTCAATTGCGGAATATAATTGAGATCTGCCTGAAAGCAATTCAAACGTATTAATACTCATTACTGCAAGGTCTCCAGTTCCATTTTTTGTTATAAAAATAGGCTCTGGGTAATCATGACAAAATTGTGAAATTTCATTGTAATTGTTCCTTAAATCTGCGCTTGGTCTGATAACCGGCATTAAATCCTCCTAAAAATTCATAGTAATATTATATCAATATTTTTATATACATGTCAAACAAAAAACAAGAAAAGAAAAGTTGTAACTACCATATAGCTTATTTTTTAATTTCTCCCTAGTATCCCTACTTACTCCCCGAAACAAATTTATTCCCTTTAATAAAAAATCTTAGTTCAAGTTCTTTTCCGGCAGATAAACCTATACGTGTGCTTGTAGAAATTTCTGGTTTTATTTTACTGTCATAAATATATAAGGGTCCTTCAAGCAAACTTAAATTATTATGTTTTTTTGTGATGTTAAAAGCTTGTGTTAATTTGCCGGGACCGCTGCAAAGATTTTCTATCTTTTGTGTTTTGCGTCTTTTTTGCATAAGAGAAATCCCTTCCACAGGTTCCAGTGCGCGAATAAGAACCGCTTCGCCAACGCCGGGTTTGCCGCTTACAATATTAAAACAATAGTACATTCCATAAATAAGGTAGACATAAATGTTTCCGGCAGGACCAAACATTGGAGCGTTGCGAGCGGTTAAACCTCGGCTGGCATGACATCCCGGATCGTCAGTGCCCAAATACGCTTCAGTCTCAACAATAATTCCTTTTAATTTATCGTACACAAGATATTTTCCAAGCAGAGATTTTGCAAGATCAATAGTAGGTTGATTAAAAAATATCTTTTTTATGGGTTTCACTCATACACCAATTCAAACATTTTTTCGGCATAACGCTTTCCCAATTCCATTATTCCGGCAGGGGAGAAGTGATCCGCATCTTCGCCTCCGAGCGCTTCGCATCCGTCTGATGATATAACGTGAAATTGCGATGATAATATCGGTAGTGTATTTATCAGATCAATGTTAATTTTTATCGGCTGACCTGCAAGTAAAGGTATAGAATCTTTTTCTATATTAAGATCGTCTAACAAATTGTCATATATTCGTTTTACATTTTCGCCCCAATTTGGCGTGCCGCCTCCTGATTCACCTTGATGTAATAATAAACCTTTTATAACGCTGTCTTTTTGAGCGATTTTTGCAAGTTCCAAAAGACGGGCATAAGGTTTACAAGCGTGAATGTTATACGAATTACTCATCCAGGAAACAGTATCGGCATCCAGATTTTTTATGTAATTTTTGTAATTAACTTTATCAAAGATGTCGATAGCGGCTCCTGAGACGGCGACAATAATAACACCGATTTTTATTTGCGGATTGGAAATTTTTTCGATAAGGATACGCCCAAAATTATCGGCAGGACTTAATCCCCGATCTTCGCGGACAATCGGCGAAGATGCAGTGTACCAAATTTCCTTTTTACGGTTAAGTTTGGGCATATCAACAGATGTTAAAACTTTAAAACGTTCGTTATTATATTCCATATATTCCGGCGGAATATAATGATTTGTCGAGTTATTAACTCCTTCCATATTGGATTGTCCAAAGCATAAATAAACATGGAAATTCGAATCCATTCAATCAACCTTCAAGTTAAATATTTTTATGCGTTAAAGTAACGTTTTAAAAGTCCTCTGAAACCTGCGCAGTGGCGGGCTTCGTCACGCGCCATTTCATGAACACTGTCGTGGATGGCATCAAGACCTTTTTCTTTTGCACGTTTTGCAATGTCGGTTTTTCCCGCACAAGCGCCGTGTTCGGCTGCCGCGCGTAATTCAAGATTTTTCTTTGTACTGTCTGTGATTACTTCGCCAAGTAATTCCGCAAACAACGCCGCATGTTCGGCTTCTTCAAAAGCATAACGTTTAAAAGCGTCAGCAATTTCCGGATACCCTTCGCGCTCTGCAACTCTGCTCATCGCGAGGTACATTCCAACTTCGCAGCATTCGCCGTTAAAATGCGCCTGCAAATCTTTTACAATGTCCGCATCTACACCTTTTGCAACGCCTACAACATGCTCGGATGCAAAACCTCCGTCAGCCGATTGTTCTCTGAATTTTGTTGATGCGGCTTTACATTGAGGGCAAGCATCGGGAGCGCTGTCACCTGTGTGGATATATCCGCAAACTGAACAAGACCATTTTTTCATTTTTTACCTTCCTTTAATTAATCGTATCGATTTCATTAATTTTACTATATGACTATATTTTTATCAATTTGATTTATTT
>WQYB01000158.1 GCA_009781475.1 Treponema sp. | reverse complement strand
CGTCTTCACTAAGTTCGATAAGCCATAAAGAACATGAGGTATAATCATGCTTATGGCCTTTAGAACCCAATAAATATATACCTCTATTGGGGATGGATGTGGGCTTTCCTGCCAAAATGACATGTTGTTTTCCGTTAATAGGTTTTGTTATGACTAGTTTTGTTAAGTCCATTGTTCTCCTTTCGGACTTCCTGTTCTAATTTATTAAAAGCGCCTGTTTCTGATAACATCTGCAGCATTTCAAACATACGGGGCTGTTCCTGTATATAATTTGTTACTATTTCTTCGTTTACTTTTAAAGCATTGTCTAATACTGCAAAGCATAGATCATAATTACCCAATTTACAGGCAATAGCAGCGGCATTCAGTAATCCAATTATTTGTGAAGCTTCACTGCCATTATCTCTTCCAATATCTGATAATTTAATAAAACTAACAAATGCTGCTTCATCTGCCTGTTCGTGCAATCTGTCCATTTTATCAGCTACTTCTTCTTCCAATGTTTTCTCTGCCATTTGCTGCTCCTTTTTTATTTTATAAATTATCCCCTCCAATTAGTACAGGTATTATCTGGAAATTTAGTAATATTTTCATTTTTACAAATTCCTCCTAAGATACCCCTAAATTTGATTAACCTCCTTTCTCTATCAAAAGTCTTGTGCTGCTGGTTTTGTATTTTCCACATTTAAAATTTATCTCTATAATTAATCATTGCTAAAACATGAGATATTATTAAGCCAATAGATATTATAGTATAAAATGGTGCTTTAGCATCATTTGGATAATTGCTAGAGATCCCTAATAAAAATAAGGCAAAACCAAAACCTGCAATAAAGAAAATAATCCTCTTTATAATGCCTTCAGAAAAATAAACAACTGCAAATGGTATTATTATAAAAAATGGTATTATCATAAAGATTGTTAATTTAATATCTCCTCTCAAAGTTTCAGGATCAACAACATCAGAAACAATTACCATAATTATAGAAAATACTGCCAATGAAAGAGCAGCAATACGCCCAATTTTCCATCTTCGTTCTTTGCGCTCGTACTCTTTATTTTTGCGATTTTCTTCAGCTTCTTCTTTAAGACGCAATTGCCTTTCTTGTTCTTTTTTTTCGTTTTCTTCAGCCTGCCATTTCTGACCATCTTCAGTTTTTAACCATTCTTGATGTTCTCGTTCCTTGCGTTCTTTCGCTAAGCGTTCTTCTTCTTTTTTTCTATTTTCTTCTGCTTGCCATTTTTTACCTTCATCAGTTTTAAGCCATTCCTGACGTTCCTTTTCTCTTCGTTCAAGTTCTTCACGTTCTCGACGTTCTCGACGTTCACTTTCTTGTCGCTCCATTGCTCGCCTCAAATCCGGATTCATCATATATTCAGAACAACTATTGGGCGATTGATCTCTCAGGCATCTTCCACTACTCATTTTCCAATGACATGTATCACACTTCATACTTTTTCCTACCTTTCTAAAGCCCATTGGCTATAATTTATAATGAAACAACTGTTTCATAAAATGAATCTAATCAAATGCACCTAATTTTGACAATTCCACAAGAACATTTTTCATATGAGGTTCTTCCATATATTTTGTCCATATTTCTTTGTCAACATACACCTTTATGAAAAAGATTTATTTTCCTTTATAATTACTGCCGCTTTTCCATGCTTCATAATTACCGCAGGTCTTGCAATTGCTTTCAGACTTGCATTTGTAATCCCGGGTGCCTGATGACGGTGTGGTTTCCGAAAGGTAGCATTTGTCGCTTGGATGATCGTAAAATGGGCACGATCCAGGTACTGAACGTGGTTTGTTCATATAAAACTCCTTTGCAAAGTATCTTTTACTACTATGATAATACCATAGTATATATAATAATGTCAATAACATATTTTAAAAAATAATGGTAATATCATATCTTTTATAAATGGAAAAAGTAAATATTTTACGTTCTATTCTTGCCAAAAATATCAAAAAAGCTCGTTCTTCTTTACATATCAGCCAGGTTAAACTGGCAGAAGCTGCGGATATTTCAGTTCCTCATATGCTTGATATTGAATATTGTAAAAGCTGGGTCAGTGATAAGACCTTAAATAATATTGCCCGGGCATTAAATATAGAAGCCTATGAGCTATTGATTCCGGAGAAAGATCAAAAAGACAGAAAACCGCGCGGAAAAAACGATGAAATACAACAAGCAGCAACAATAATTAACAGCAAAAAGAAGGAATTAAGAAGAAAGATGGGTGAAGTAATGGACGATCTCATTTTGGACATAACGAAAATTTATCGTGATAAAGAAAAATAAATTATCCTGCCCCGCGAGCCTAACTGGCAATTCCTGGAACGAGCCGCCGAACAAGTTCTTAAATTGTTACGTAAGCAACTCCAGTTAATCGTGTGTTAGACGCTGGTGTGTTCTTTTTTATTTTGGCAATATTCAAGAATTTCTTTCAAATTTGTATAAAAATCCATTGTTTTTGTAACTGCTGGCATATAACACCCTCCATATAAGAGAAATTATCACACGCTGATGCCGCATAAATGTATGTATCAGATGGATAAGCTGCTTTTTCTGCCGCAATAATAAGAGCTGTATTATTTCTGCCAGAACCAATAGTGTCTAAAATTCCAGTTACATCAGGGCATGGCGTTTCTGTCATAAGTATTAATAAGCCTTCCATACGGTCAGCGTTTTTACGAAAAAATAAGAAAGCTCTCCTCTGGACACACATGCCCTTAGAAGTTGCAGCCTTTTTCAGGGAAAGTTTCAAGGGGGAAATTTTGGTGTAATTTATTATTTATTGTAATTGACTTTTACTAAGCAATATACAATAATTACTGTATGACACAGGCAACAGTCCAACTTTCCAATGATATAATGACCGAAGCGGTTAAGTACGCTTCTGTATATACCCGTTCTGTATCAATGCAGATTGAACATTGGGCTAAAATTGGCAAACTGGCGGAAGAAAACCCTGACTTGCCTTATGCTTTTATAGAAGATGTTTTAATTGGAAAATCAGAATTAGATAATGGTGATGTATTACCTTTTGAATTCAGGCAATATTAACGCAAGTTGAACAAACTAAACAATTCTCAAAAACTTATAAAAAACTGTTTTCTAACCAGCTTTCGGAAACAAATAATGCAATTAATGAAATTATCGCATATCCAGAAATTGGAGAAAAGAAACAAGGTGATTTATCTTGGCTTAGGGTTTATAAATATAAATTACTTGGGCAATTAACATTAATTGGCTACACTTTTGATAAAGATATTCTTACTTTTATAGCTCTTAGTTCACATGAAAATTTTTATCGTGACATTAAAAGAAAATACAATAACTAAACATTCTTCTTCTTGCTCCTTTTTCTGAATAACTCCTCGTGCCAGGACGGCACGAAGAGACCAACGGCAGTGGGGCAAAAAGAATAAACCTATACTTTATATTCTTATATTGACATATAAATCTAAGTTACATAGAAAAACTTTCATTTATATTACTAAAATTGATCTATGGTTTGAATATAGATAAAATATTCACAAATGGATGAGAAGTAATCTTACACAATTTATAATATATTTTATGACTCTTTAAATTCTGTAAGTACAAATGAAATATTTCAAATTGATTATCTATATTCTCGATTTTAACGTCACAAATACAACCTACAATAATATTTATTATTTTTTTTATATCATGAAATAAATCTTCAACTGAAGATTCAGTTAATTCATAATAAAACGTATTCTCTATATTTTTATTTGTTGTATCTAGTTGAAAAAATAATAATCCTGGGTTCATTGTATTAATATTTAATGAAAACATTTTATTCAAATTATTAACAACACTATTAATTTTTTTTGATTCTCTGTAATTTGTAGAATCAATATTTACTAACATTTCAATGAATTGTCCATTATTAGAATTCCTATTTGGTTTAGTTGTTATTGTTCTATATGGTTTTGTAATGGTTTCTCTTATTTCCGATTCTGCATGATATATATTTACATATTCTCCACTAATGTCGTTTAATGCCTCGTAAAATATATTGTCATTCAATAGTTTTACTGCGATTGGATTTAAATGCGAATAAATGAATATACAATGTGTAAGTATTTTTTTCTCTTTAATGGAATTAAGTGCCTTTTGTGTTACATCTTCGACAAATGTTTCTGCTTCATATCCATCTTGCTGAGACTTAATTATTGGAACCATTTACACATCTCCTTGATTTGTTATTTTATAATTTATAATACAACGAGAAATTAATCAAGTTTACGCAATGCCTCACGTTAAATCTAACCCTAAGTGGGTTGATGCCTCAAGATGAAAATCTAACCATACGGAAAATGAAATAATACCGGTAAGACCATTTACCGGAGTACGTATGGAGTTAAACTT
>WQYB01000157.1 GCA_009781475.1 Treponema sp. | reverse complement strand
TGCGGTCTGCCGACATGATCACCCTGTGCTTTTATACGCGCCATTGCTTCTTTTGTCCGCTGTGAGATTAGATTACGCTCAATTTCTGCGGATAAACCAAAAGCGAAAGCGAGAACCTTTGAACTTATGTCACTGCCCAAGCGATAATTATCCTTAATAGTCCACACTTGCACGCCCTTATCCATGCACACGTTAAGTATTGACATAATCATAAATAAACTGCGTCCTAACCGCGATAATTCTGAACATATCAAAATATCTCCTTTTTGCAAATTGTACAGCAAACCGCCTAACTTGCGCTCATCCGGCTCTTTCGTTCCCGAAATAGTTTCTTTTATCCATTTATCTGCCTTAATACCGTTTTTCTTACAAAATTCGTTTATTTCAAAACGCTGATTTTCTACTGTCTGCTTGTCTGTGCTTACGCGAATATATCCGTAAATCATTAGCTGTAGCCCCTACCTTTCCCGTTCGTTTTAAATAGGTTTAAGGTAGATATTATACAGTTTAACGGGAAAGGCGGTAACGGTTTTTATGTTTTTAGATGGGGAACGTTGCAAGTAAAGTCTGTTTGACAAAGATAAAAGTTGGTCAATTTAAGGGATCCTTTAAACTGACCACTACTTAATATAGTTAAATGGCGTTTTTAGGTCAATATTCGCAATCTCTTTAATAGGTAAACTGGTTAAATTAAAGGATCCCTTAAATTGACCAGTTTAGAGTTGACATTTTAGACAATATTTGATCGTTCAGAAAATGGTAAAAATGGAAGAATATAGAATCAATTTTTATTATCATATAATAACAAAAAGGAGCATCTATAAAAGAGATGCCGGGTTGGTTTAAGGTGTTGGCGATAGTGTTCTTTGTTTACAATAAGTAAAATGTTGCAACAATTTTAATTTATTTACTTCGATTTTAGGGTGGGTGTTATGTGTGATAAGAAAAGTACCATTTTTGTCGTTTGTCCAATAGGAGATGACGGAACCGATATACGCGAAAACTCAGATGACGTTTTTGAAGTTATTGAACGTATTGTCAAAAACAATAAAATTCTTAATGGATATGGTCTTATTCGAGCAGACAAAATAGAAAAAACGGGACGAATTACGACACAAATATATAAACAATTAAAAACAGCTGACGTTTGTATTGTTGATTTAACAGCCCTTAAACCTAATGTTTTTTATGAATTGGGTATTAGACAAGCGTTATTAAAACCATACGTATTAATTGCGAAAAAGGGAACTGCTTTACCCTTTGATATACAAAACGACAGAGTTTTTTTCTACGATTCGTCAAGTAAAAATTGGGGATATACTTTAGAGGATACTCTTATTAATCCTTTGCTTGCTGCAATTGGAGGCCACATAGATGAATTTGACGAAACATATTTCAGGCGTCAAGATGATTCAGAGATTTTACGTATCTATGAGAAAAGAATAAATATGGATGTTTATAATGGTATGATGGAAAAAGCAAGTAAAAATGTGGACGTACTTGGTTATTCATTGAAAAACTTCCCCGACAATATGAGGAAATTTTTCGAAAAATATCAAGATGAAAAAATAAAAATAAAGATAAGGATATTAGTGGTAGACCCTGATTCTATATACTCTCAAGAAAGAGAAACGCTTGAAGGTGACTTGAAAGGAGAACACAAAAAAAGAGTTGAAGAACTACGTGAATTTCTTTCTAAATATGATTTTGTAGAATTAAAGAAAATATCAACACCACCTTCATCAATGATTTTTAGAATAGATGATGATATGTTTGTTGGGCCATATTTATATAAACCAAGTGCAGAGACAGAAACATTTCAACTGAAAAAATCTGGAAAATTATTTAAGTTGTATGAATCTGAATTTAAAGCCATGTGGGAAAAAGCAGAAGAATTTGTCTGCGAAACAGTGAGCTCTCTTTAAGCAACGGGTAGCGTGGTGGCTTAATTTGCGCTAATTTACAGATGTCAATAATGCAAAAAAACAGCAACTCCGCTTCTGTATTTAAAATTGAAAGGTAATTATGCTAAGCGATAAAGAGCGTTATGATTATTTAAATAAAACACATGATTTTCTTTTCTCACAATTCAATTTGTGGGTAGTTTTTTTTATAGTTATAAACGGCGGTTTATCGTATGCTTACGTTAATAGTGATTTGAGATATTTTGACAAAATATTAATACTATTATTAGGTTATTTTGCCACATTGTTTTTCTATTGCACCAGTACGGGCATTTATTTTTTTATCAATCATTATATCAACCATATAATATACCTTGAGGAAAAGAACATACCAAATATTCATGATAGATTATTATACCGTGTTCACGATAAAAGGTATAGTTTTACTACAAAGAGCCGTAATTATTTTAATCCAATACAACCGGTATACACATCAAGTGTAAAAATTGTTATCTTGTTCTCATATCTTTTGACGTACGCTTGGGGAATATTGCTTGCTTCAAATGTCTGTGAGCGCATGGAAATTTCTTTGTGGTATGGGATAATTTTAATCATTATTGCTGTATTCATCGTAAATATAATTTTTCTTAAGTTTGTAGAATTCTATTTGTCAGGCAGTTTAAACGAAGATACATCTGTTAATTTGGGATCAGAAGATATACCATTAGCAGATTGCTATCCTACTAATGTTTAGCTTGTCATACGCGAGATTTGTAAAAATTAGTTATATGAACTTTTTAGAGAATTATCAAGCGCAGTAGAAAAATTTGGGGGAAAAGATCATATTGAGCAACGTACACGAAAGGTAAATTCATGATTACTAAAAGGAATAGTCAAAAACTAAAGTATCATATTGTTAATTCGTTAAATATTGCAATAGCGTTTTTTGTAGTGTTGGTGGTTACTTCCACTACAATGGCTCAGACTATTTGGAATGGGACGGTGAATACCTCATGGTATAACTCGTCACAAACGGAATTTACTATTACCACAGCCGAGCAGTTGGCAGGGCTAGCGCAATTGGTAAACAATGGGAATGGGATGGCAGGTAGAATTATTAAACTCGGTAATAATATTGTTCTCAATGATACAACGAATTGGATGGTAACTACGCCTATTAACTTGTGGATACCGATTGGGGGTAGTCAATATCGTCCACAAAATGATCCCATTGGCAGGTATTTTAGAGAATTTAGCGGTACATTTGACGGTGCAGGATTTGTTATCAGCGGGGTCTATATCAATAGTTCAAGTGATTATCAAGGATTGTTTGGAAAAGTCAATTCATCCGGAATAATAAAAAATCTTGGCGTTACTGTTTCATCTATTAGAGGAGGTGGTTATGTTGGTGGGTTGGTAGGATACAGTTCTGGCACAATTACAAATTGCTACGCTACTGGAAATGTTTGGGGAATAGCAATAGGTTTTAGTGAGGGGAGTTGTGTATTTTCTCACAGTTATATCGGCGGTTTAGCGGGAAGTGGCGGTACTATCACCAACAGTCACGCTACCGGAAATGTTTCAGGAACGGCAATAGTTTATAGTGAAAGCAATAATACATGCTTTAGCAGTTATGTTGGTGGGTTGGTGGGATTTGGTGGTACAATTACTAATAGCTACGCTATCGGAAATGTTTCGGGAGCTAATGTTTCGGGAACCGGGCCAGGTAGTCTTGCTAATTATACCGGCGGTTTAGTGGGAGTTGGTGGTACAATCACCAACAGTTACGCTACAGGAAATGTTTCAGGAACAGGTAATAATATTGGTGGCTTAGCGGGAAGTAGTAGTACAATTACCAACAGCTATTATAACCGTACAACAAGCGGACAAAATGATAATAACGGCAGGGGGACGCCCAAAACAACGTTTGAGATGAGGCAACAAGGAACCTATATCGGTTGAGATTTTGCTGGTATTTGGGCGATTCGCGCCGATATAAATGATGGTTACCCGCATTTGCGTGTTTTTTACACTGTGACGTTCAAGGATTGGGATGGCAGTGTCATAAGTTCGCAAGCTGTAGAGGCAGGTATTACAGCAACAAAACCAATTGATCCCACTCGCACAAGTTATGCTTTTGATGGTTGGTACAAGGAAACGGCATACACAAATCGTTGGGATTTTAATATGGGTGTTGTAACCACAAATATAACACTTTACGCGAAGTGGAAGTGGACACCAAGCAATGACGTGGTGACGTGGGACGGTAAGGTAGATGTCTCGTGGTATAACTCATCGCAAATGCAATTTATTATAATTACGGCAGAGCAGTTGGCAGGGCTATCTCAATTGGTAAATAATGGCGCTAATAACTTTGAGGGTAAAACCATTACGCTTGGTAATAATATTGAGCTTAATGATACAACGGATTGGCAAAATTGGGAGAATAACGCTCCCGCCAACAGTTGGACGGCGATTGGATCATCATCCTCTAATTCATTTAGAGGCACATTTGAC
>WQYB01000156.1 GCA_009781475.1 Treponema sp. | reverse complement strand
TATAGGCCCTTCCGGCAGGCATAATGAGTATCTTAAAATTTTAAGCAAACTTTCGAGACTTCTGAGCGACAGAACTTTTTTTGAAGCGCTCATGAAAGTTGAAAACGCAGACGAGGTGCTTTCGCTAGTATTGGAAAAAGAGGCGCAGTATCAGCCGTCTGTTTAAGATATACCAATTGAGACACTGTATCCACTGTTTTTTACCCTTAATGCGTAATTCCTTTAATTTGAGATACGGAGTACCTTTTTTATTTTGAAGGAATCGAATTTATTAGCTTATTCTTTTCATTGTATGTTTTAATTGTGTTACCTTTAGGAACTTTGGGCGCTATCTCCAAGCAGCTTATCACCTATTTTATCAAGCTGATATTTCAACTCATGATCATCCTTCAATTCGCTGACTTTTTTATCCAACAAGAGATATTTCTGTATTTTGAGCAGATTGCAAAGACAAAGTTTTTCCTGCATTTGTAAACTGATGTATTTCAGTATTCGCGTCTCGCCTTCGAGTTCGCGGCGGCAGTAACGCAGATCGGGGTAAAAGTGTATATGATCGCAGTTTACAATACATTGAAAGTATGCCCAATACTCTGACAGTGTTTTGCTGCATCGGGTGAATTGAAAAAATCATAAATGTCCATCTGTGCTATATCCTTGTTCAATTGGTGATCTGTATTTTAAATATAAGATGGATGTACGACAGAATTGGTCGGATGATGGAAATGGGGGAGAAAAGCGTGTGGTTATCAATCGGATGGAGCGAGAAGTGCTTTAACGTTGCTTTTTCAAAATTCAGTGGATATTTGTATTGATATGAGAAAGTTTCCGCTTAATTTTTTTATATTCGTCCAACTTGCCTTCTTTTCTTGACCAACGCTCGATTTCCTTGTAGTTGATTTGCTTGTTATATGAAACTAAAACCGCCTGTTCTAAACATTGATTTTCAAGATGACTGCAAATATAAGCTGCCAATTCTCCGATATTCATTTGTGATACTGGTTTCATAACGGTTTACCAGCTTTTCTTGGCCGTCTTCTGTTTTTTGTCAAATTATCCAATTCCTGCTCAGGATAAAAATCCAACGTTTTTATAAGTAACGCTTGCAACTCTTTCAAAAATGGGTATCTCGGATTGAAAGAATACAGGCGTGTGCGCCCAATTAGTTTACTGCACAGTATCCCGCCGAATTCTAATTTTTCCATCTGATTTTGAATTGGAGCTAAATCGGTGTCAAAATACCTTGCTATCTCACGCGGGTATCCCTCGTTTCTTGCCGCCAAAAAAATCAATACTCGTTCTTTGTTTAAAGAGCCAAGAATTTGCTCTATCATAAAACAGACACCTTTTTTATGTTATATGACCTATTTTGTATGTCATTAATATACAATAATTTTAAGAGAGAATCAATTTTATTGGTCAGGTTCGGTTTTACTGTAGTGTGGGAGCGGAGTTGTACAAATGGCATTGCCCTGCGCTTGTAATCATTTTTAATATTTAACTGCTAAAGCGATAAAAATCTTAGCAGCCATTTCAGCATCATCTACCGCCCTATGAGCGTTGAAATTTCCTAAATTCAACTCTTTTACCACGCTCCACAACTTATGAGTAGAAAGATGAGGAAGCATACGTCGGCTTATCTTCAAAGAATCAATGAACGTGTAAATAAACTCAATGCCGTAATGCTTAAATCCTGCATTTATAAATGATGTATCGAACGGCGCATTATGAGCGATAAGTACAGGAGTGTCGCCGCAAAATTTTTTAAACTCCAACAACGCCTGCTCCTGCGATGGAGCGTCTTTAACCATTTCGTCATTAATTCCGTTAATCTGCGTAATTCTGTGCGGTATGGGCTTTTCAGGATTAGCAAACGTTTGAAAAGTTTCCTTGATTTCAAGGTTATGTATCTTAACCGCGCCGATTTCGAGAATTTTGTGATAGTTTGCGCTTAATCCTGTTGTTTCTAAGTCAAACGCTATGAACTCGCTGTTTATGTCGGTACCTTTTAGAAGATGGTCAATGGCGGTTTTATTAATGTCAATTACTGGTTTTGCAGCGTTTATATTCATCTATCTAAGTATCCTCCTTGAGTTATAAATCAGTGAATGAATTTAATTTGTAATAAATATAGCTCGGATGGTATCCCGACATAATAGCCAAAACCGCATCCATTTGAATGAGTTTTAAAATGTACGAATATTCTTTTATGTTTTTTTGCTGCGATATAATGTCAAGAAGCATTTTGACGATTATTTCCGGTTCAGTTCCATCAATAACAAGCCGCAATCCATAATGAAATATGTCCAGTTCTTTGACTTTTTCGCTATCAATGTTTTCTTCCAAACTCGAAATGCCTTCTTTTCTCGCTTTTTGCGCAAGTCTTATCGCTAATTTTGCAAAGTCCAAATATGCGGCGGTGAATTCATCTCTGTTCATTTTTTTACTCCTGTGAAACTGTTGCAATATATGTTGTCATGTTATTGGAGACTTATAATAAAAGATAACATGGGAGTGCGACAGAATTGGCCGCATGGAGATATTTTTTAGTGATAGAGCGGTTTTTGTGGGAAATAAATGAGTAGGAGTGGGGTGCTAAGCCGCCGAATAGACGGCGTAGCATTTACCTATTGTTAAACAGAATAACCTTGCTTTTTTGCATTTTCAACTATTAATGACAGCTCTTTAATCTTGCTTTCAAATACATCACGAATGTTTTGTTCATTTGTAAAAATATCTATAAAAAATTCCTCATTCCTATTCCTATAATTATCCATATCTTGAACGAATGACCAATTAGATAGTGGATTAGAATTAGAACTTAAATTGCGTAGATATTTATCTAATTCATTTGAACAATTTTTATTATGACATTTACCAGGAAGTCCACAAAATATATCTTGTAAATAGGGTCTTGCAAATTCAAAACGAATCTTAAGTACTTTCCATTCTTCTGGTTTAATAAAATCAAAACCCCACCATGCTTTATGCAAATTTGGGGAAGATATAATCAATTCAAAACCTATTTCTTTAGCTATTTCCGAAATTAGCGGCTTAAATTTTTTGTCGAATACTTGAGGTATGGTATTATTAAAATTTTGAGAAATAAAAAATGCTGCTGATATACTATTAGCATCCTTGAAAATTGTTTCTATAATTTCGTCTTGCATTTGCCTACTCCTTGCCTGTCCTGTTAAATATTTTAAAATGTTAATATATTGAGCAATAGTTTCTCGCAAATATGGAAATTTTACGGATTTCTCCTTACATTGCTCAAGCCACTTTATAATGTGATTTTCATATGACAATAATTCGTTGTAAGCATTTTTGTTACCATCGGTACTACTATCAGGTGGTTCACGCCCATCCAATGTTAGATAAATAATTGTTGCTTTTGGATAAGCTTCTCTATACCTTGCAAGTTGCCGAGGTTGATCAGCAGCGTAAATTTTGTTTTCGATGACTATTGTCGTTTGATTTCCGGTGATGAGAATATCTACCCTGCCATTTTCTATTGATTTTTCTGTTTTTACTTGCGTTTTTTTTAAATTTTGAGTATTTACATTAACTTCAAGTAAATTCAAGAATAACTCTAAAAATTCACTCCCTCTGCCATGTGAGCCATTGGGATTTAGAAATTCTGCTATAACTCTTGAGTGGCTACATTCATCAGACTGCAAACGTAGTGTTTGAAATATGTTAAAATTCTCACCTGTGATTTTAGCAATCTCATCATGTTTTTTGCGTATGTGATTTATTTCTGTCAACAGTTTATCAAGATTTTTAGTGTTATCCATTTTTCAATCCTTGTAAGATATTCTGTGAGTACAAATCTTACAATCTATACTCACAAAATTAGTTTAACCAGCTATTGGCGCGTAACAGCTAGAATCTGCAGAAGTACCTGAATTAACACATCTTCCATTATTGCACTTATTGCTCGAACCTTGAAAAAGCCTACAGCCACCACATTTTTTACCACTAAAAAGGCTTGCTGGTCCCTTAAAACAGCCAGAATCCGCAGAAGTACCTGAATTAACACTTCTCCCATTATCGCACTTTTGACTTGATCCCTGAAACAAGTGACATTCACCGCATTTGTTAGACATAAAACCACTCCTTTTGAAAAATAATTTTGTAGATTTCATCCCATTCGAGACGTTCTTATACATAAGATAACATTAGAATACGACAGAATTGGTCGTAAGCATTATTTTTTTCAGTTTCTAAAACGCTGCTGCCGTGACAATTCATGCTCCATCATTTAGTTTTCTTTGATTTTGCCCCACTCTTTACAAAATTAGAACTACCCATCTCTTTTTCGATCTCCTCAATAGTAGGCAAACTTGATTTCAGTTCTTCCGGCAGTTCTTTTGTCAATTGTTCCTGCCAATCCGCAACTCCAATAGGATTTGTGTATCCTGCGAGAGAATATTCAACGACTGTCTTGTTTTTTGATTTCACC
>WQYB01000155.1 GCA_009781475.1 Treponema sp. | reverse complement strand
TATCGGTATATCCAAATCATTTAAACGTTTAAACTGTTCTGATATAACATCAATATCGCGTAACAAAAGATTGTAACCTTCCATATCTTCTTTACTTATGGCTTTTGCAAAATCAAATGTTGTGGCTCTTGTATAAAACCCGCTCCACCATCTGTTTTCTGGCGTGTCCGGTAAATCTTTTGGAGCATTCCAATGCCATAAATATTTTACAATGCCTCCCATGTCGTGCCACTCGATAGCTTCTTCAATAGATGTACCTCTTGCACCGTATGTTACCCTTGTCGGTGAATAATCCATCATATCAAGCATCATTATTGCAGGATATTTTCCCGTGACAGAATGAATAGCTTTAAATTCATTGCTGTTTATACCGCCGCCCGACTGTCCCGATAATGTTTGTTTACCGTAAATTTCACAAATATAATTCATTAAACGTTTTGTTCGTTCACTTGAATTTGGATTTGATAAATTACTGGAAATATTATATGCGATATTTGATAAATCTTTAGACTGCCGTATATACAAATAATCCACAAAAAACCATCCCCAATATTTTTTAATTTTTATTTCATTTAAGCCTTTTTCCAGATATACATATTTTATTTCGTTTTCTGCAAATTCATTATTTTCTGCAGTTTTAATTTCTCCAACTTGATGATTATTTACCATAACAGTATTTATTTTATGGCCATTTCCGTATGCAGCCGCTGATGATACTATTATGTCATAAAAGTTTGAATCTGGAACATCAATAAAAAATGTTACAGCACTTTCATCTTTGGAAAAATTACCTACAAAATTGTTTCTGCCTAATCTATTTTGATCGATATAATAAACCAAAACATCATTTAAAACAGCATTTCTTGCATAATATATCTTTTGACCGTCAATTATTTCATATTCAATTTGTCTTTCATTTTTGTTAACACATGAAATAAAAGATAAGAAAAATATTAAAACAGGAAATATAATTAATAAAAACTTTTTCACTTTATTTTTACCTGTATTTTTCTGCCTGTAATTGATACATTTTTGCATATTTGCCGTTAAGAGTCAACAATGATTCGTGACTACCGCTTTCGATTAGGCTGCCATTTTCGAACATATAAATCTTGTCTGCCATTTTAGTCGTTGAAAGTCTGTGAGAAATAAATATTACAGTTTTATCGCTGCCAAGACGCAACATGGTGTTGTTAAGCTCATATTCAGCAATTGGATCTAATGCGCTAGAAGGTTCGTCCAAAATTATAATCGTGCTTTCTTTGTACAAGCTACGGCTGGTTGCAAGTTTTTGTTTTTCCCCGCCGGAAAGTTCTTCGCCTTCTGTAAATTCTTTTGTAAGCTGAGTTTTTACTCCCTGCGGCATTTGTGCCAAACGTTCTGAAAAACCGCCTTGTTCAATTGAACGTATAAGACGATTTTCGTCGGGAGTACCATCACTTGCTAAAATATTTTCTGCTACAGTTGCCGCATAAATCTGATAGTCCTGAAATAATGTCGAAAATAAATCGCGGTACTCATTAATTTTATAATTGCGTATATTATCACCCTTGTAACAAATTTCGCCGTTATCGGGATCATACAAACGCATAAACAGTTTTACCAAAGTTGTTTTGCCCGCTCCGTTATAACCTACAATGGCAATTCTTTCGCCTGAGTTTACTGTAAGGCTTACATCTTTAAGTGTCGGCTCTGACGCTCCTGGATATGTAAAACTTACATTTCGCATCTCCAGTAAAACTGAAGATGTGGAAATATTGCGAACAAGCGGTTTTGGATTTTCACTTGATATAACTGTCTGCTCATTTTTTAGGAAACCACGCACTTTTTCGATATACAAACTGTGTTCCTGAAGCTGTGCAATTGATTGCGAAAATCCGCTTATAGTATCTCTTGCCCACTGAGCGCTGCGGTAAAGACCAAACAAAGCTCCAAAACTTATCGCGCTTCGAACAATTGTCATAAACATTAAATAAAGTAGATAAACTAAATCGAAGATAAAAGATTCCATTAAGTATTCACGAAAGAATTCCAAAACGGCGATTTTTTTTGTTTTCTTTTTTAATTCTCTGTAAACATTTTGTTCTGTGCCTTTATAATCTTCGTACAGCCGTTCTTTTACTTTGCTTAAACGAATCTCTTTTACATAATCAGGCAGATAAAATATTCTGTTTATATAATCACGTTTACGGAAAATTGGATTAAGAGCCTGATTTAACGAAAACTCTTTTTTACTGGTTTTGATCCGCAAAAGAAATGCAAGTAAAAACGAAACTATTACGAAAATAATACTGATACTGTCGGTTAACATCATATATCCGCCAAGGACAATAAGCATTACCACTCCGCTTATTAGGTTTGCTGCTGTATCAATTACTGCATCCACGCGCGAAGTGGCGTTATTCATCGCAAATACAAAATCGTTAAAAAACTTTGGGTTGTCATAACATGATATATCCATGTTTTTTGCTTTTGAGTATAATTTTTCACGCAAGGCGCGGTAGATTTTTTCTTTACCTTTTGGCGTTACACGCGCGTCTATAAATTGCATGAATATTATTTTAAAACTTACAATGACAAACATAATAACAAGAAAATTTACCACACTTAAAAAAGGTTTTTCAAATTGTATGGCATCAATAATATAAACAATTTGATAGGTATGCTCGAAATAAACTATTACACTGTCAAAAGCGGCTAAAAGTAATAACGCGATAGTAGTAAAAGGTGCTGCTTTAAAAGCGAGACTTAAAATAAATAAATTATTTGCTAATGTTCGTCTAACGGACATTTTTTCATTAACATCACGTTTCATTCATTAGCTCCAGCTCTTGTGATAAATAACTTTTCGCCTGTTTGATGTACATATCGGCATAAGCGCCGCCTAAGCCGAGCAAAGTACGATGATGACCGTGTTCGATTATTTGACCTTGCTCCAGCATGTATACATGATCAGCACCTGCGGCGGATGAAAGTCTGTGCGATATAATGATTGCCAGTTTGTCAACATTTTCTTTACGTGCGCAAAGACGCATGATTGTTTCGTACATCATGTGTTCGGCAATCGGGTCTAAAGCGCTTGACGGTTCATCCATAATAAGCAGGCGTGCGTCTTTTGCAAAAGCGCGGGCAGTTGCGATTTTTTGGTATTCACCGCCAGATAATATAACACCTTCGTCATCAAACTCCCGAGTTAAAATCGTTTCCTCTTTATTTACAAGTGTATTTATTATTTCATAAGCGCCGCTTTGTTTTAACGCTTCCAAAGCTCTTTCTCGCTCTTCGTTAGTTGACAATTTTTTCATTATAACGTTTTCCGCCGCGGATAATGAAAAAATCTGGAAATCCTGAAAGACCACACCTATCATGTTTCGGTATTCTTGTAAATCGTATTGTTTTATATCAATACCGTTTAAAAGAATTTGTCCTTCGGTTGGGTCGTAAAGACGCATGATTAATTTAACCAAAGTGGTTTTCCCTGCTCCATTATGCCCAACCAAAGCGATTTTTTCTCCAGCTTTTACAGTCATACAAATATCACGCAAAACATCATTTCCTTCCTGCGTATAACGAAAGCAGACATTTCTAAACTCCAGAATATTAACAGTTGTAACAGAAATTCCTTTTTGGTTTTCATCGATCTTTGGTTTATAAGCAAGAAAAGATTTCAGGTTTTCAATATATATTGCATTTTTTGCGCCTTCTACAATTCCGTCCCTTACACCAAATAACATCCATGTCACACTAACAATTGCGCTTGAAAGCACGATAAAATCACCTAACAGAATCGATTTTTGTACCATCGCAAGGTAGGCTGCATACAGCCATGTACCTTGAAAAACGACAGAAAAACATAAAAGTCCATAGAAGGAGCCGGTTATCGTTATCCTTTTCCAGAATTTATCGATGGTTTTAAACATGCCGCCTATCGCTTCGCCGTAAATATTTTGCATAACGGAGAAAATTCCGGAAAGACGCATCTCTTTTGCGTACTGCGGCAGATACATAACTCGATTTACATAATTCATTCGCCGGCTGTAAGGCGTAGATTCCAAATCACGTTGGTAATAAAACTTGTTATTAATCCTGCCAAAAACAAAAGAGCCTATAAATGTTAAAAACATAAAAATACCGGCAACAAGATTAATGTCGGTGACAGTATAAATAACAAAAATAGAAGCAAAAAGCGAACCGGCAAAAACAGAACAATTTTGTAAAACCGACTGAGCGCGTGTAAAAACTTCCATCGTTGCCCGTGTGTATTTATCGTAAAACTCAGGGTTTTCATAACAGCTAATGTCAACCGAAGTTGCCTTTTCAAACAATTCCCTGTTCAGTGCAAAAGTGATAGCCTGATCTTCTCTTCTTATAAAAATATTGTTAAACCATGCGTTATAAATCGCTATCAAGAGCATAGCTGCTGATGTAACCGAAAGGAAAATCATCACATCATTAAAAGATCGCGTAATTTCATC
>WQYB01000154.1 GCA_009781475.1 Treponema sp. | reverse complement strand
CAAAATTAATTTTTCATCGTAATTTTTAAAAGTGTCCGCTATCTGTTCCCATATCCTTTGAAAAATAATCAACGACTTTCCAACTTCATCATTTGTAAATTTAAATATTCCTTCATCATGATGCGTGTTAAGCATAATATACAAATCGTTATCGACGGCATAATTAACAATTTGAACTACACGTTCCATCCAGTCTTTGCGTATTTCATTATTTAAATCGATTGTTTTACACCATGTAACGGGGATTCGCAGCGCATTAAAACCTGCGTTTTTTATAGCGGTAATCATCTCTTTTGTAGTAACCGGATTTCTCCATCTTGTTTCCATTTCGCTGACGGTTGTTTCTTTGTTAAATAAAGAAAAATGAATTGTATCCAGAGTATTTCCAAGATTCCAGCCGATTTTAATTTTTGAAACCAATTCTTTCGCAGTTAAATCATTAAATGGTCTTGGGTTTTCGGGCGTTCCTTGAATCATAATTGTTAATCTATAATAAAATACCTTGTTAATCAAGTTTATCTTGTATATATTTAATTAATCAGGAGGAAATTATGGCTGAATTAAAAGGTTCAAAAACAGAACAAAATTTAATGGCTGCGTTTGCAGGAGAATCCCAGGCGCATGTTAAGTATCAATATTACGCTTCAAAAGCTGAAAAAGAAGGATATCATCAAATAGGTGCGATATTTAAAGAAACAGCTTTAAACGAGAAAGAACACGCAAAAATCTGGTATAAACTTTTACATAATGACGATGTACCTGCCACAACAGAAAATTTAAAAGCTGCCGCAGACGGCGAAAACTTTGAATGGACAGATATGTATGCAGGTTTTGCAAAAACCGCAAAAGAAGAAGGCTTCGATCGTATTGCCGCATTATTTGAAATGGTTGGCAAAATCGAAAAAGAACACGAAGAAAGATACCGCAAACTGCTCGCGAACATTAATGGTAACATTGTATTCTCGCGTGACAGCGATAAAACATGGCAATGTTCAAACTGCGGTCATACTGCTGTTGGCAAAAATGCTCTGGAAATTTGTCCTGTATGCAAACATCCCAAAGCATATTTCCAAATTAAAGCTGAAAACTATTGAACGCACGCGTTTTAATTGCAATGTCAGGCGGCGTTGACAGTACTGTTGCTGCCGCTTTAAGTTTACAGCAAGGTTTAAATTGCCGCGGCATTACATTAAAATTGCGCAATGCACAAACGGGATGTTCTTCGGTACAAGATATAAACGACGCAAAGGCTTCAGCACAAAAACTTGGCATTGAACATTTTGTTTTGGATTTAACTGATAGATTTGACGAATATGTCGTTAGGCATTTTGCGCAAACTTACGAACAAGGCGAAACTCCAAACCCATGTATCGAATGTAACCGTAATATCAAATTTAATTTACTATTAATGGAAGAGTATCAAAATGATTTTGATACTCTTGTTACAGGTCATTATGCCAGAATAAAACATGATCCTGTAAGCGGTAGATTTCTTTTACAAAAAGCTTTAGACGATAAAAAAGATCAAAGTTATGTTTTATATAACTTGAGCCAGCAGCAATTACAAAAAGCTCATTTTCCGCTGGGTAGTCTTACAAAAAATGAAGTGCGCAAAATAGCCGAAGATAAAAACTTTATAAACGCGAAAAAAAGCGAAAGCCAGGATATATGTTTTGTCCCTGACGGCGATTATGCAAGTTTTATAGAAAAATATACAGGTAAAACCTATCCGCAAGGCGACATCATCGATTTACAGGGAAAAATTATCGGCAGACATAAAGGACTTATCCGCTACACTATAGGTCAGAGGCGCGGTTTGGGAGTTGCAGCTAACACACCGATTTATGTTGTATCAAAATCAATAGAAAATAATACGGTAACACTTGCAAAAGACAGCGCTCTTTACAAGAAAGCGTTATCTGCTAAAAACATCAATTTAATCGCTTGTGAAGATTTAAAAAAACCAAAACGTGTAATGGTAAAGACCCGTTATCTGCAAGCTGAACAGCCAGCAATTGCAGAACAAACAGGAGAAGACAGCTTACATGTTGAATTTGAAACACCCCAGCGTGCAATTACGCCGGGGCAGGCAGTGGTAATGTACGATGAAGATATTGTTGTCGGCGGCGCAACAATTGTTAGCGCGATAAATTAAGAGCCGCGCAGTCTTCTTGTTAACGCCGGAGATGAATACCAAAGGGTAACAGGTTCATTGTTACGGGTATTAACTTTTAAGTAGATATATCCGTCAGGCAGATTCCAGGAAGTTTCATAGGTGCGCATTTCTCTCTGACCTCTAGGTCCCTGCATTTCGTCAAAAAGATAAGTACTGCCGTATTGTTCCACAAGTTCAGCTTGCACACTGATATAACAATTCCTGAGTTCTTCAAGACTGAAAGTATGAAAATAATACGTTCCGCCTTCAAGTCCGTTTTGTGAAAAATAAACAAGCATAAAAACAGGATACCCTGACACTTGAATGTCTTCGTATATTAACGATTGCAGTCCATTAAATTCATCCACGTGCACAGGGTTTCCTATTTTGGCTTTAAACGCCTCGATACTTGTACCCCAAGGGAAATCATGGAAACCGACTTTTACGCCGCTTTGAGCGAACACAAATGTTGAAACAACCAACATCGCAATAAATAATGGTAACTTTTTAATGGTACACCCCCGCTTCATTATCGGATGAAAAAGGGGTGTAACTTAGTCTAATTATTTATTCTGCGGTATGTCCAAAATAGTCGCAAAACCTTTTTCAAGCTCTGCATCACTTGGAACCCGGTCTTCCATCGTTTTATTATTATATGACTGATACGCCGTCATGTCGAAAAAGCCGGTTCCGCTCAATCCAAACAGGATTACTTTTTTCTCTCCTGTCTTTTTACACTCAAGCGCTTCGTCAATAGCCGCTTTAATCGCGTGAGAAGACTCCGGAGCCGGAAGAATTCCTTCTACCTTCATAAACTTTAAAGCTGCATCAAAAACATCGGTTTGTACTTCAGAGCGTGCTTCCAAAAGACCGTCATGGAAAAGTTTGGAAAGTGTTGAGTTCATGCCGTGGTAACGAAGACCGCCCGCATGATTTGCCGATGGCATAAAACCGCTGCCCAATGTCTGCATCCTGATAAGCGGAGTTGTCTGCGCTGTATCACCGAAATCGTAGGCATAACGGCCGCGTGTAAACGACGGACATGAAGCAGGCTCGACCGCGATAAAACGTGCATTTGATTTTCCGGCAATTTTATCTCCCATAAAAGGAGCGATAAGTCCGCCCAGATTTGAACCGCCGCCTGCACAACCGATAATGATATCAGGTTTTACATTGAATTTGTCCAAAGCCGCTTTTGCTTCCAGCCCAATAATAGTTTGATGAAGCAATACATGATTAAGCACGCTTCCTAATACATAACGGCATTTGTCTGTCTTTACCGCTTTTTCTATCGCTTCGGAAATTGCACAGCCAAGCGAGCCGCCTGTGTTGGGGTCTTTTTCCAAAATCTTTTTCCCTGACTCTGTCGTATTCGACGGAGAAGGAATCAGATTTGCGCCGTACGCTTCCATTAAAGTTTTGCGGTAGGGCTTTTGCTCGCTGCTGATTTTTACCATATATACGGTTAAATCAAGACCGTAAAAGGCGCAAGCCATCGACATCGCTGTCCCCCACTGCCCTGCTCCTGTCTCTGTTGTCAAAGATGTAAGCCCGTCTTTTTTTGCGTAAAAAGCCTGAGGACCTGCCGAGTTTAATTTGTGAGAGCCCGATGTATTGGTTCCTTCAAACTTGTAATAAATTTCCGCCGGTGTATCGAGCATTCTTTCAAGGTAATACGCGCGAATAACTGCAGAAGGCCTGTACGCCCTGTAGAAATCCTGAATTTCCTCAGGAATAGGAACAAAACGGGTTGTTTCGTCTAGTTCCTGCTCGATTACGCCCTTACAAAACACAGGCGCGAGATCTTCGGCTGTGACTGGTTGTAATGTACCCGGATGCAACATAGGGTCGGGTTTGTTTTTCATATCCGCCCTCAGGTTGTACCAGCTTTTGGGCATCTCGTCTTCTGAAAGATATATTCTGGTTGGAATTTTGTTAGCCATATTTTTCTCCTTAGATTGGCAAATTTAATTAACACGCCGTAAAAAGAGGCTAGTTAACTGGTTTTTATTTTCTAGTCTGATTTTCGAAATTATATATTATTTAAAAAGCCGCGAATGCGGCCAACTCTGTGCCTGGCGATCGTTTAGATACGATTCAAATGAGGATTTTTTGTTGGTTTTTACACATTTTTTCGCTGTCATATCTTTGTCTGCCTTATAATATACTCCGCATTTTTTAAATTTTTGTCAAGCAGGTAATTAGGAAAATTTTTCCAATACGCTGTTGTCAATATTTTAATAAATTGATAGAATGACCATGTATTAACACAGCCGGCGTGGTGGAATGGCAGACACTGGGGACTTAAAATCCCCTCCTAGCAATGGGGTATCAGTTCGAGT
>WQYB01000153.1 GCA_009781475.1 Treponema sp. | reverse complement strand
TCCCATCCGCAAAGAGGTTCTGCCTCCTGTTGTTAAAAGAACATAGTCCATTATTTTTGAATGAACAGGAACATTAGGCGCTGTCTTTTTTACAAGACCTGCCATCCATTCATGCCAATCGCCGAATACTTTGTCGTTAAAAGTCATCCAGTCAAAAAGCTGAGGTGTTGTTTCGGTCACTGCCGGCATTATAACAGAATCAAAACTTCTGTAATTTGTTTTATAGACCGCATTTAAATTTTCGATAGTACCGTGTGTTTCTTCCAAAAATTGACGCCACATAACATTTATTGAAGAATTCCCTGAAGCTCTGAAATTTAAAGCGGTTGAAAATGCAGGTTCATTTGAAAGACACACACTGTTTAAAGACCTGTAATCTTTAATTCTTTCCATAACACCTGTTATATGAGTTTCTATTACTTTTTTAGCTTCCTGCTCGTAAATATTAAACTTTAAAAAGAAATCGCTTTCTGCTCTCAGATACGGATACTTTCTTAAAACCCACTGCGGAAAATAATGAGGCGCTAAAAGAACATCAACTCTTACATTATGTTTTTCCGCTTCCTGTAAAATTCTTTCTATTTTTTCAACTCCGGCTGCATTAAAACCGTATCCGCCTTCAACCTCTATTACTGTATCCCGAGGTCCTACTTCGGTTTGAATTATATCAACGCCAAATCCTGTCATTTTGGGAATATCATTTACAATCTGGTCAAAATGCCCGTAACCTGTAAAAAACAGGGGGCGTGTAACAGAGCTTCCGTTAACTGGATTTAGCGCTCTTCCAAAAAATGAATAACCTCGAATTTCAACATTTCCTGTAACATACCGCGTAATATTCCACGGTCTTTTTGTACCTGTTAAATACGCATTTAAAGAATTTATAACATTATCGCTGATTTCTGAAAGACAAGCTGCTCCATAAGCGGCTCTGGCTGTATTTCCATGCCGTAAATCATCCTGCACATAAAAAATAAAATCCTTTAAAATTGTATAATCGACCATTTCATAATCGATTGCTATTCCTCTTGTACGGCACAAGCCAAACAACCTTTCAATTTCCGGCAATTTATTTGATTCAATATCAAAAAGAATATTTTCTATTTGACTTCGATTAAGCCTATTATTGTCTGTCGAAACGCACATAAGCAGTGAAATTAATAAAACTATACAAAGTATTACATAAATAATTTTTTTGTTAATGATTTTCATACTTTATACTAAAATATTCAAAATATTTCGGCAAGTCATAAAAAAAACTTGCCTATTCTTTAAAGTCGGTATATTATATACACAATGAATGAAAACCGCCGAATAACAATAGTTAATAACGAGTTCTCTGTAAACGGCAGAAAAATATGGATAAACGGAGCAAATACCCCCTGGCACAACTGGGATGATTTCGGCGGAAATTACAACAATGACTGGTGGGATAAACATTTTGCAAAACTGCATGATGCGGGAATAAATGCTTCAAGAGTATGGATCAATTGCAATAATGCCAACGGCGCTCTTATCATTAATAACGACGGAATAATAACAGGCGCAAGTGAAAAACATTGGGAAGACCTCGATCAATTTTTTCAAATAGCGGCAAAAAATCAAATATATATACTCGCATCTATACTTTCTCATGATCATTTTAAAAATACGGGTACTAGATCCGAAGCCTTTAAATGGCGAAATATGTTTTGCAGTAATGAAACTGTAATGTCATTTGCGCAAAACTATACTATACCGTTTATAAAACGATACGGAGACAATCCGTATTTATGGAGTATCGATATTTGCAATGAACCTGAATGGATTTATGAAAATATTGAATGCGGACAGCTTACATGGGAGCAAATTTCATACTTTTTGGCAGTAAACGCCGCAGCTATACACGAAAACAGCAAAATCCTTGTTACAGTTGGAGCAGGTTTTCCAAAATACTGCTCCGATTACAATAACAACAGGGGAAATAAATTTTCCGACTCGTTTTTTCAAACTCTTTACCCAAATAAAAATGCTTATCTGGATTTTTGGTCGGTGCATTATTTTGACTGGGAAGGTCCTTATTACAGTGTTCCATTTTACATAAGCCCTTACGGATCATTACCTGACGGTTTTGGACTGGATATTTCCAAACCTGCTATAATCGAAGAGTGCGTGGCAAGAGGTTCTAAAGGTGAAACAAAAGGAACTGAAAACAATACTATCATCACAGATTATGAGAATGCAATTAAAAACGGATGGCAAGGTGTAATGCCGTGGACATCCAACAGCGTAGATGAAAACGGAGATTTCAGCGATTTTTCATCTGCTGCAAAATACATGATAGAAAAATACAGAGAATTGGTTTTCCCTTTCCCTTAAAAAAACGAAAATAAATGAAAGGATTCAAAATGAAAAAAAATATTTTACTTATTTTTATTATATTCAGTTTATCTGCAATGTCATTTAATAGTAACGCAATAAAAACAGATGACATTAAAACCGGTTTTATTTATATAGAAAACAATCAGTTTATGGTTGATGGAAAAAGGATTTGGATAAACGGAGCCAATACACCATGGGACAGGTGGAATGATTTTGGCGGCGCTGGCAATGATGGCGGTTATAATCCGGCTTTTTGGGATGCAGAATTTGCAAGGTTAAAAGCTGCCGGAATTAATTCAACCCGTATCTGGATCAATTGTAACGGTTACGGCGGTATACTTTTAAATACTAATGGTACTATAAGACAAGTTGGCAATGGAAATTCCAATCCTGCCAATAATACCCATTGGCAGCGCCTTGATTCGTTATTTAATTTAGCAGCAAAACATAAAATTTATATAATGGCTACTCTATTGTCTTTTGATCATTTTAAAACATCCGGCAACCATCAAGGTGAGCGCTGGCGAGCATTATTAACAAACAGACAAGGATTAGATTTCGCAGAAAATTATACAATTCCTTTTGTAAACCGTTATAAGAATAATCCGTATCTTTGGAGTATAGATATAATGAATGAACCGGACTGGGTTTTTGAAGAATCCAGAATAAGATGGGATCATATATCACATTTTCTTGCAGTCCAGGCTGCGGCAATACGTGAAAACAGCAATGTTCTTATAACAGTTGGCATGGCTTATTCAAAATGGAATACAGGAAATAATAATCCTACAGGCAGCAATCATGCTCAGGAAGGCAACAAAGTTTCTGATACTTACTTACAGGGCTTGTATAATAATCCTAATGCAAAATTGGATTTTTGGTCGCCTCATTATTATGAATGGGTAGGTGAATGGTATGGGGTTCCGCATTATTTAACACCAAGCGGAAACAGGACAGGAAGCAAATCCTCAGGTTATGGCGGAGGCTGGGGTCTTGATCCGTCAAAACCTGCTTTAATCGGCGAATGTTCCGGGAAAGGAACAACTGCTATTGATCGCGGGCACATAACTTCTGCTTTACGGCCGCCAACTGCAAATACAATCATCACCGATTATGAATATGCATACCTTAAAGGCTGGCATGGCGTTATGGCTTGGACATCAAACGGCGTTGACAATAACGGGAATTTAAATGACTTCAGAGCTGCAACCGAGTATATGGCAAACAAGTATCCTGCTTTAATTTTTCCGCACGGCAGATAATTAAAAACTCATTATACAATCGATGCCGTTTTTTACACTAACCATAGACGAAACAGGATATTCTTCCTGTTCCAGAATAAATTGTTCTACGCCAAGTATTTTTGCCTTCGTGATAACTTCTTTATAATCGATTATACCTTGATCTACATCCACACCTTTTTTATTATTGTCGATCTGTTTTACATGAATAAGTTTTAACCTGTCTTTATTTTTTTCCATGTAGGAATAAATATCGACATCGGCATATTTAACCCAAAAAAGGTCTAGTTCCATAATAGCTTCTTTGGGAAGATTATCAAATAAAATGTCCAAAAGATATTCGCCGTCTTCCTTAACAAACTCGTGCGCATGGTTATGATATGCAAACTTCATACCGCTTTCGTTAATCTTTTTTACAACTGGGGTTAGAACTTCGGCTAACTTTAATGTATCTTCTTTTGTTTTGAGGTGCGAGTTCGGGCAGATTAAATACTGTGTACCCAAAACTTTATGATATGCAATTTCTTCATCAAGGCTGCCTGTTAATTTTTCAAGCCCTATATGAGCGCCGACAGATTTTAAATTGTTAGCTAGCAATACACTTTTCATTTTTTGTGCGTCAAGCCCGCCGTATCCTGCAAACTCAACTCCTGTGTAACCCATTTGTGCGAGTTTTTCTAATGTTCCTGTAAAATCTTTATCTGTAACATCGCGCACAGAATAAAGCTGGATAGAAAATTCTTTAATTAAGCTCATATTTTTTTCCTGTTAAAAGTTTATTTGTTTTCCGGCACGCGCGGATTCGTACACGCCTTCCAGAATTTGGGTTACAACCATTGCCTGTTCCGGTTTTACGCGAAGTTCTTCGCCGTGTAAAATCGCATTATACCAGTTTCTGCATTCAACATCTTTTGGAGCTTCTGTAGAACCTTCATAAAATTGAACGCCGCCAACTTCCAAATCAGGTTTTGTCACTGTCAGTTTTCCCAGGTCGGATGAGTTAATACGAAGACCGTCTTTCATGTCGGCTCCGGCTTTTGTTCCGCACAATGT
>WQYB01000152.1 GCA_009781475.1 Treponema sp. | reverse complement strand
ACAAACTGCTATAAGCCAGATAATCAAAGGGAACCGAAGGATAACTGTAGATATGTCTTTAAGGCTTTCAAGATACTTTGGTAATTCAGCGCAGTTTTGGCTTAATCTTCAGAATAATTATGATCTTGAATCCGAAATCGAAAATAAAGAATATTTAATAAAAGAAATTGTTCCTTACAGTCAGGTAGCGGAAAAAAAGGCGGTTTATTCAGCTTGACACCTCATTGTTAAAGCGCCGTTTTTCTGATAAACTCAAACCATGAGAGTAATAGGGACAAAAGCGATGGGACTGCGGACACCGATAATCCGGGAATCCGACGATCTTGTAGCCGTTATTTGTCAAACTGTAAAAGACACAATCGAACATGAAAATATTAACATCAATGACGGCGACATCATTGGCATTACCGAGGCAGTAGTCGCCCGTTCGCAGGGAAATTATGCTTCAATAGAACAGATCGCTAGCGATGTGCGAGCCAAGTTCAACGGCGGGCATGTCGGCGTTGTTTTTCCGATTTTGAGCAGAAACCGATTTGCCATGCTTCTTAAAGGTATTGCGCAAGGCGCGGATAAAGCGACGGTTTTACTTAGCTACCCCGCAGATGAAGTCGGCAACCAGCTGATAACTTGGGACGATATCGACGATAAAAAACTCAACCCGTATTCCGATTGCTTAAGCGAGGCTGATTACCGCCGTCTTTTCGGCAGCGAAGTCAAACACAGATTTACAGGTATCGACTATGTTTCCTATTATAAATCCCTCGGTTCAAATATTGATATAATTCTTTGTGCCGATCCAAAACGAATACTTGAATATACCGATCAGGTTATTGCCGCTGACATTCACACAAGAGCCAGAACAAAACGCGCGTTAACTGTCGCTGGTGCGAAAAAAGTTATCGGTCTTGACGACCTTTTAAAACATTCTATTGATGGCAGCGGTTATAACGAACTTTACGGATTGCTCGGTTCGAACAAGGCGACAGAAGACAGGGTAAAATTATTTCCCCGCGATTGCAATGGCTTCGTGCAGAAGATGCAAAAGGCGCTTCGTGAATTAAGCGGCAAGACGGTTGAAGTTTTAGTGTACGGAGACGGCGGTTTTAAAGACCCTGTCGGCGGCATTTGGGAACTTGCTGATCCTGTGATAGCCCCTGCATTTTCAACGGGTTTGACGGGAACACCAAACGAATTAAAACTAAAATTTCTTGCAGATAACAATTATGCAGACCTTTCAAAAGATGAAGCGCGCAAAGCAATTAAAAAAGCGATAAAAGCAAAAGCCGGAGTTGACCAAATGGGTAAGATGGAAGCTGAAGGCACAACGCCAAGACAGCTTACCGATTTACTCGGCAGTCTTTGCGATCTTGTAAGCGGTTCGGGTGATAAAGGCACACCTGTTGTTTTGATACAAGGGTATTTTGACAATTATGCTTCGTAGGGTAAATATATAGGAGGGGAAAAAATGATAATGGATAAATACTTAGACGCAGATCCGGAAGTTTTATATAACAAAGGTAATGTGGCAGGAATGCTTAATAATTTTGCGGATGCTTTTGATTATTATTTAAAAGCATCTGAAAAGGAATATGCTCCGGCTCAGTGTAACCTGGGATTTTGTTATGAAAAAAGCCATGGAGTACCGCAGAATTTGGAAAAAGCTGTTGAATACTACCGCAAGTCGGCTAATCAAGGGTATGCTCCTGCGCAATGTAATTTGGGATGGTGTTATGAAAGCGGTCTTGGAATAAATGCGAATATTAAAATAGCGGTTGAATATTATTTAAAATCAGCAGAGCAAGGATATGCGCCGGCTCAAGGTAACCTGGGATTTTGTTATGAAAACGGTAATGGCGTTCCCAAAGATGAAAAAGAAGCATACGAATGGTACACTAAAGCCGCCGCTCAGGGAAATGTTTTTGCGCAGTATCATATTGGAAACTGTTACGAAACAGGTAAAGGAGTGGAAGTTGATATAAACAAAGCTTTAGAGTGGTATCAAAAATCCGCCGAACACGGATACGCTCCCGCTCAAAATACACTTGGCTCTTGTTATGAAAACGGCAAGGGCGTATCACAGGATTTTTACAAAGCCTATGAATGGTATAATTACGCTGCGGTTCAAGGAAATCTGGCAGCCATGCATAATATTGAAAATCTGAAAAAACGCGGAATTAAACTGCAATAGTTTAAATTATAAAGCGAACCATTTTTATTCGGAGTTAAAATTAAAATGGAAAAATATATCGAAGAACAAAGCCAAATCTTAAAAGCGCGAGTTGGAAACAATCCTGTACTGCTTTTAATTTCCGGCGGAGTTGATTCTACTGTTGTTGCCGCTCTTTTGTTAAAAATATTTGACGGCAATCAAATTCATCTTATGTACATGGACACAGGACTTATGCGCAAAAATGAAACCACCGCTGTCCGCGCGATCCTGGAAAAACTTGGAGCGAAAAATATTCATGTTATAAACGCGCAAGATGAGTTCCTTAACGCTTTAAAAGGAAAGATTGACCCGGAAGAAAAACGCAAAATAATCGGTGATTTATTTATTTCGATACAGGAACGCGAAGTCGCGCGACTCGGTTTGTCCGGCGATTACTTTTTAGCACAAGGCAGCATTCGCGCAGACTTTGTCGAAAGCGGCGACAGTAACGGGAAAAAAGTTAATGTGGTAAAAAGCCATCATAATGTCGCAAGCCCGCTTGTAATCGCAAAACGCCAAGCGGGAAAAGTCATTGAGCCTCTTTCTCAATTTTACAAATACGAAGTGCGGCAGCTTGGCAAATTTCTTGGCATCGACGAAGAAATTGTAAACCGCCACCCCTTTCCGGGTCCGGGGCTTGCTGTTCGCATACTTGGCGAAGTAACAAAAGAAAAATGCGACATCCTGCGTGAAGCAGATGCCATTTATATAGAAGAATTAAGAAATAGACGCAACAGCGCGGGCAAAAGTTTATATGACGATATATGGCAGGCTTTTGCCGTCCTTCTTCCGATTCGTTCTGTAGGTGTTAATAACACCAGTGTTACAAATAACGAAGAAAATGCCGAGCGAAAATATAGCTGGGTTTTAGCGTTACGCGCAGTTAACAGCAGTGACGGCATGACCGCCAGTGTCTACCCTTTTGAAACCCGTGATCTATTGGAAATATCACATCGTATAACAAACAATGTAAAAGAGATTGGGCGCGTAACTTATGATATTTCCGGCAAACCTCCTGCTACGATTGAATGGGAATGAGCGGTAAAAAATATTTTATAAAACCTATTGACATTGTTTAAAATTCTTGGTAATTTAATTATCAGCTAGATTATTAAACCGTTGAGACAGAGATAAAAACAGTATATGCGCTGACAGAGAGTCCGGGTAGGTGGAAGCCGGGTAGAGAAGCAGGCTGTTAAATGGGCTGTTGAGGGCTTGGTCAAAGGCGAGTTGTTTATCAATTCAGCCGAGTATTCCATGACGTGACGCACACGTAAGCTGCGAGGGATATGATGGTATCCCGCAGAGAGCACAGGATTCTCTTCCTGTGAATCAAGGTGGCACCGCGAATAAGTTTTATTCGTCCTTGAGAAGGCAAACGTATAAACGTTATGCTTTGTCAAGGATTTTTTTTTGTAAGGAAGAAAAAATGAGTAAAATTTTAAGAGCATCCTATTTGGCAGGATGCGGAATTTTTGTGCTGACTGCTGTCTTCATCATGTTAGTGCGTCCAATCACGAATCTGGACGACAGAGGACACATCATGCTTGGAGGCATGATCATCGCTTTGTGTATTTGGATTTTCAAACCGTTCAAACTCACTTACGCAATAGGCGGACTGGTTCTGGCGCTGGTTGGTATGTTTATTCATCTCCCGCCGACCGTTATATTTTCCGGCTTCACCCAAACAGCTTTATGGACATTGGTTCCTGCGTTTTTCTTTGGATATACGCTTCAAAAAACCGGACTCGGAAAACGAATTGCAATGGCTGTTATTAAAGTTTGCAAACCAACATACCTTTCGTTAATTTTTGCATGGGTTCCAATCGGTATTATACTTTCGATATTGACTCCGGCAACAACGGTGCGTATCGCTATTATGCTCCCGATTGCAGTTCAGTGCTGTGAGTTATTCAATTTGACAAAGGGATCAAAAGGAAATTCACTGATACTTCTTACGGCATTTGCGATGGCGCTTGTTCCCGGTTCAGGATGGATGACAGGTGTTGTATGGGGACCGTTTACTCAGGGGCAAATGGCTAACGCCGGCATACTTGTTAGTTTTGGTGACTGGCTTGGAGTTTTGCTTGTGCCCGTAATTATAGCGACAGTTTTATTGGTTATAGGCGGCTTATTATTTTTAAAACCCGAAGAAAAACTTTCTAAGGAAGTTATTGAAACGGTACAGAAACAGACTCTGGAAAAAATGAATAAAAAAGAAATTATAACCGCAGCAATTTTGATCCTGGTATTCGGGTTATCCATGACTACGAGCTTTCATGGCCTTTCAGTTTCTATAATATGTGTTACTGCAATGATATGTTTTTTTATATTCGGAGTTTTGGAAACAAAAGATTTCAATTCTGCAGCCAACTGGAACCTGGTTATTTTTATCGCTATGGCATTCAGTTTAGGTCCGATTTTCAGAGAAACAGGAATTTCTGATTGGTTATCCGGGATAGTTGTTCCTGTTCTTGAACCCATCGCCGGTAATCCGTGGCTGTTTGT
>WQYB01000151.1 GCA_009781475.1 Treponema sp. | reverse complement strand
TCGGCAGATTAAGCGAAGGCGGAAGCGCCGTAGTAGACTGGAAACAAACCGAAGATTCGCAGGGCTACTGCATGGAAGTTATGGAAGTAAGTGAGGAATGAGAAGCGGACCCGATCCTGATTTTCCGTATCTTGACGCATCATTACATTTTCAATTTCCCCATCAAGACAAGTGGAATGATGATATTATTTCCATCGGCGGAAACCTTTCGCCGGGAATGCTGCTTTCTGCGTATGAACAAGGAATTTTTCCGTGGTACAGCCAGGAAGATCCTGTTATATGGCAGTCGCCCGATCCGCGCTGTGTAATTTTTCCCGACAAACTGCATATATCATCATCCATGAAAAAAATATTTAATAGTAATATTTTTACAATAACTTACGATACAAACTTTGAAGGTGTAATCAGAGGATGCGCGGAAACTTTTCGCCCCAATCAGGGCGGCACATGGATCACCGAAGATATAATTAATGCTTACTGCGAATTGCACAGACTCGGCTGGGCGCATTCTGCGGAAGCGTGGTGTGACGGCGAGCTTGCAGGCGGCTGTTACGGAATATTACTTGGAAGAGTTTTTTGCGGCGAGTCCATGTTCGCGAAAAAGCCAAACGCTTCCAAAGCCGCGTTTTTAAGTTTTGCCAAATTGCTTTTTGATCATACAGTCGCTTTTATTGACTGCCAGGTTCCCACGGCTCATCTTTTAAGTCTTGGCGGCGAAGAAATGGCACGCGACGATTTTTTGGAATTGTTAAAAGTGTACAGGGTGTCACGGTTTTGAATATAGTTATTAATATTATAGATAAAATAATTAATTTACGGTATAATTTACATATGGTATTAAAATCATTTTTGATAAATAAAATATTCATTATCTCTTTATTGTTTTTTTGTGCGGTTAGTACAGGTAAATCAATAGAAGGAAATCCAGATGAAATATCAGAATATTATCAAAATAAAATCAAAATCGGCGAATTAAAACCACTGTTTTTATTAGAAATAACAGACAAGGAAAAATATGAAATTATTATACATTATATAAGAGATCGCGAATCAATTAATAATTACTATTATTCAATAACTATTCTGGGTTATATAGATGAATATACAATGTATTTTTTTACTCAGGAAGAATATAATTCTATAAGAAATTTACCCGAATATGCTGACATAAGCTGGATTGAATTGAGTTATAATATACGGGATTATGAATCACTTCTTAATAAAAACCAAGGTTTTTTTTTAGGCAACCCAACCAATAGATGCTTTTCTGTAATTTTTAATATAAATAATGAATTTATAAGATGGGATTTTTGGGAGTAGAATATAAAAAATAATAACGAAGGAGTTTGTATGAAATATTTTAATTTTATTACATTTTTTCTATTATTAATAATTTTTAGCTGCAATAAGTACGATGTATATGATACATATTATTTTGAAAATGATATTGGCGTGGCGGCAACAAGCGGTGCGGTAGGAACTGTAAAGGAAAATATAATTTTAAAAATATATAAAACATCAAATATTAATAGAATTAATATTTCTGTAGAATTTTCTGATATTTTTTTGACAAAAATTAATACAACAAAAATCGAAACCACTGCAAAACTAAAAAATGGATTATATGAATTTAATTATAATGATAATAAAGGAAACGATGCTAATGGCAATATACTTATTAATAATGATGATACAATAATATTATCTTTAAATGGTTATAACAATACCTTTACATATTTTTTAGAAAAGAATATTATTGATTAATGCCTTTTACATTAGCTCATCCGGTAATTGTTTTACCGTTAAAAAATAAATATTTTTCCAGATATTTTTCATTAACCGCTTTGGTAATAGGTTCGATGTTTCCTGATTTTGAATATTTTATTCGTATGACTTTAAAAAGCATTTATAGCCATACAGTTTTAGGAATATTTTTATTCAATTTACCGTTAGGGTTATTATTTTGTTTTATATTTCATAATATTATAAGAGATGAATTATTTAACAATGCGCCGCATTTTTTAAGAGTTAGGTTAAATGTATATAGAGGATTTAATTGGAATAATTATTTTCTTAAAAATCCTATTATAATAATTGTTTCGCTGATAATTGGTTCATTTTCTCATATTTTATGGGATTCATTTACTCACTTTAACGGATATTTTGTTGAAAAAATTGGTTTTCTTAATTATTCTGTTATTATTTCAAATATATCAATACCTGTATATAAAATATTACAACATTCAGGATCAATAATCGGATGTTTGATAATATTTATCTTAATTATGAAATTAGAGAAAAACGATAATTTAAATAAAATAAATATTTGGTATTGGGTTTTTGTTTTCCTTGTTATTTCTATTATATTTTTAATAAAAATTATTAATGGGTTGAACTTCAAATTATACGGAAATGTTATTGTTATTTTTATTTCATCTGCATTAATTGCACTTATATTAGTGCCGATAATATTGAAAATTATAATGGTAATCTCTAAAAACTAAATTAGTTTTTAGAGATTGTTGTCATTATATCATTTTTTGAGGCTAAAAGCCTCAAAAAGCGTTAATTTGTTAATTAATATTAAGAAGTTTTTATGAGATATATTTTATTGATATTGAATAATTTGATCATATAATTTCTAAAACTGTTCTAAGACAATTATTAACTTTTTCCAGCATGGGTTTTGGCAACATTGCTACATGATCTGTCAAATCATGTTTATCAACAGTTATAATTTGAGAAAAATTTACTACTGATGTTTTATCTAAACCTGAAATTGCTTTTTCTAGTAATAAGTTTCCTGGTAAAGATGATAATTCTGTATTTGATGTGATTGCTGCGCAAATTACAGTATTAATTTTACTTCGGTTAAATTCATTGCTTTGGATAACTAATACAGGACGGCGTTTTGCCGGAGTTGAACCATCAGGATCAGGTAAATTTGCCCACCATATTTCACCTCGAATCATTTACCAATCTTCTTCTCTAAGTAAGTGGTAGTTTGCGGATTTTATATCGTCAGCAAGATGAGAATCATGGTCTTTGTAATAATTATTAAGTTTTTCTGTTATGGATTCTGTCGTATTTGCAGGAGTAAATGAAAGGATTACAGCTCCTGTCGGTATTTCCCGAGGGACTTCAAGAGTAATACGGCGGCTAGAAGGAATTTCAATTGTTTGAGTTATTGTCATATAAAAATGATAACATATTATTTTTCAAATTTCAACGTACTCACGCTTCTTTTAAAAACGCGATATAACCTTTATATGTTGTATAAAGATCGATCTTGCTGATAACTTCAAATGGCGAGTGCATTGACAAAACAGGTACGCCGCAATCGAGAACTTCCATTCCAAGGTTTGCCGCGTACAACGCTATAGTGCCGCCGCCGCCTTTGTCTACTTTTCCAAGTTCGCCGAATTGCCACTGCACATTGTTGCGGTTAAAAATCGCCTGCACTTTGGCGCAGAACTCGGCGTTGGCGTCGCTTGCGCCGTACTTTCCGCCGGAACCTGTGTACTTGCTTAAGGATATACCCTTGCCGATAAATGATCCGTTTTTTTTGTCGTATACGCTCGCGTAACAAGGATCAAAAGCTGCGTCGACATCGGCGGATAACATGGCGCAGCGTGAATAACAAAGACGTAAGTCCGCCTGAGAGCCGCCGCAAAGGAGAGAAAGAAAGTTTTCAAAGTTTAAAGAACGCGCTCCTGTGTTTCCGGCAGAACCTATTTCTTCCTTGTCCGAAAGGTAACATACAAGAGTTTTGTCAGGAGAAGCGCCCTTAGCGAAAGTTAATAATGCTTGAATAGCGGGCCAGGCGCAGCAGCGGTCGTCATGTCCGTAAGCTCCGATCATACTCCTATCCAAGCCGACATCGCTGGCTTTGAACGCCGGGACAAATTCAATTTCGGCGCTGGCAAAATCTTTTTCTGTAATACCGTATTTTTTATTTAAAATGTTTAATATGTTTAGTTTTACTTTTTCTTTTTCGTCTTTGTCGTCATAGGGGCGTGAGCCTGCAAGAATATCCAGATCTTCGCCGTCTACAGCTTGAGATGCTTTTTTTTCCATTTGTTCTTTCGCGAGGTGCGGCAAAAGGTCTGTAATTGTAAATACAGGATCATTTGGCTCTTCGCCGATACTTATCGTTGTTTTTTTACCAGCTTCATTTACAAATACACCGTGCATGGAAAGAGGAATGGTTGTCCATTGATACTTTTTTATTCCGCCGTAGTAGTGCGTGTCCAAAAGAGCGAGGTCTGAATCTTCGTAAAGCGGGTTTTGCTTTAAATCAAGGCGCGGAGAATCGATATGAGCACCTAAAATATTGCAACCTTCGATAGCAGGTTTTTTTCCGATGATGGCGGCAAGAAAAGATTTACCTTTGATATTTTGATAAACTTTTAAACCTGCTGTCAGTTTTTTATTTTTTAGGGTATCAATATTTACAAATCCGTTTTTCTCAAAAAGGCCGCAAAGGAAATCGACACATTCACGTTCGGTTTTTCCCTTGTCCAAAAATTGTTTATATGACACAGCTAGGTCTTCAACTTCTTTTTCTGTTTTTTTATCGATACCTTCCCAAAGATTTTTTAGTTTATAAAAAAGTTTGTCCGAAAGTTTTTCTTTTTTTGTTTTTGTAGCCATGTCTTCCTCCTGAGTATAAATTATGGTACACTATTTTACATGAATATACGAGTACGCTACGCGCCTTCTCCTACAGGTCTTCAGCATATTGGCGGGATTAGGACAGCGCTTTTTAACTACCTTTTTGCAAGGTCTAAAAAAACCCAGGGTAATGAAAACGGCAAGTTCAT
>WQYB01000150.1 GCA_009781475.1 Treponema sp. | reverse complement strand
GTCGGGAGCGACAATGCTTCGAGGCGGCGCTTTTAAACCTCGCACATCTCCTTATGCTTTTCAGGGGATGAGAAAAGACGGCATCGAACTTTTGCTGGAAGCGAAAAAACAAACAGGTATGCCCATCGTCACAGAAATTATGAACGCAAGCCACATACCGATGTTTGAAAATGTTGATATTATTCAGGTTGGTGCGCGTAACATGCAGAACTTTGAACTTCTAAAGGAATTGGGTATGACTCGAAAACCGATTTTGCTAAAACGAGGGCTTGCCAACACTCTTGAAGAACTTTTGATGAGCGCCGAATACATTATTGCGGGCGGCAACCGAAATATTATTCTTTGCGAGCGTGGTATCCGTACATTTGAAACATATACACGTAACACACTTGATGTTTCGGCAGTGCCGATGTTAAAAGAACTTTCGCATCTGCCTATTGTTGTAGACCCAAGTCACGCTTCGGGGATCGCAAGGCTTGTGCAGCCAATGTCGATGGCGGCTGTAGCGGCAGGCGCTCACGGACTTATGATCGAAGTTCATAACGACCCGACAAAAGCGTTATGCGATGGAGCGCAGTCGCTCACGCCCGAACAATTTGCCGAAGTGTCAGAAAAGGTTCGCAAGATTCGTGAGGTTATTACACAATGAATGTCGGAATTGCAGGGCTCGGATTAATCGGCGGCTCTTTAGCCAAAGCCTATAAATTGGCAGGAAACAATGTTTACGGTTTTGACGCAGACGAAGCGATTTTAAGTTTTGCGCAAGTGTCAGGCGCGGTAAACGGCGTGTTAGACGACAATACAATAAATTCTTGTGATGTAATATTCCTTGCTATTAACCCTGTTGACGCAGTTGTATATTTGGAAACTGCCGCTTCAAAAATTAAAAAAGGTGCGTTTGTTATAGACTGCTGCGGTGTAAAACGATTTGTCTGTTCACGTTGTTTTCCGCTTGCAAAGCAGTACGGATTTGTTTTTGTTGGCGGACATCCGATGGCAGGGAGCCACAAGGCAGGTTTTAAAAACAGCAGAGAAGATTTATTTAAAGACGCTTCGATTATTTTAGTGCCGCCTGTTTATGACGATCCTGTTTTATTCGGAAAGATCGAGGAGATATTAAAACCAGCGGGTTTCGGTCATTTGACAGTATCAACCGCTGAAAAACATGATGAGATGATCGCCTTTAGCTCCCAAATGGCGCACGTGGTTTCCAACGCATTTATCAAAAGCCCGACAGCACGAGGGCATAAAGGTTTTTCGGCAGGCAGTTATAAAGACCTAACCCGTGTAGCGCAGCTTAACGCCGATATGTGGTCGCAGCTTTGCATGGAAAACAGCGATTTTTTGATAAATGAATTGGACACTTTTATAGAAGAAATTAAACGCTACAAAGACGCATTGGCGAAAAAAGATAATAATACTTTAAAAAAATTACTGGAAGAAGGAAGCCGTATAAAAAAGGAAACCGATTCCTGATGAAAACGATTACGGTAAAAGCATCAAAAACTTATGATATATTAATTGATGGTATTAGTAGTGATGGTGTCGCACATGAATGTGTGAGTCTTCTTGATAAGGCAGGTTCTGTTATACGCAAGACATCAGGCGGGTATACAGCGGCTATCGTTACAGATGACATTTTAGCTTCCCTTTATGAAAAACGATTAAAAGATTCTTTGGAAAAAAACGGTTACCGTGTAGTTTCTTTTGTTTTTCCGCACGGCGAATCTTCAAAAAATACCGACACCTTTCTTTCACTTATATCATTTTTAGCGCAGGAAAAATTGAGCCGCTCGGATATAGTGATTGCGTTAGGCGGCGGAGTAACAGGCGACATAACAGGTTTTGCCGCTTCCAGTTATTTGAGGGGTTGCCGCTTTGTACAAATTCCTACCACTTTATTGGCAGCAGTTGATTCTTCCGTTGGGGGAAAAACCGCTGTAAATATTCCAGCGGGAAAAAACCTGCTGGGCTCTTTTTATCAGCCCGATGTTGTGTTATGCGATACTTCTTTGTTATCAACGCTTCCTGCCGATGTTTTTAAAGACGGCTGCGCTGAAGTTATAAAATACGGAATAATCGCAGATTATAAAATCGCCGACCGCTCTTTATTTGAATCATTAGCACAAACACCAATAAACACGCAGTTGGAAGAAGTGATCGCAAAATGTGTAGAAATAAAACGTGACATTGTAATGAAGGATGAGTTTGATAATGCTGACAGGAAACTATTAAATTTCGGTCACACTGTCGGGCACGCAATAGAATCGTTAAGTGAGTACGGCATTTCTCATGGTCAGGCAGTTGCCATTGGAATGGTTATTGAAAGCCGTGCTGCCGTACGTTTGGGTTTGTGTAAAGAGCAATGTTTACAGGACATTTTAGAAATGCTAACGCTTTACGGTTTACCCGTAAGTACAACTTTCAAAGTCGATGAAATAACAAGTATATGTTTATCCGATAAAAAGCGTGACGGAAAAAGCCTTACAATGATTTTCCCTGTGGAAATCGGAAAGTGTGTGTTAAAGGAAATCCCTGTTGACGAGCTTGAAAATGTGATACGGCTTGGATTAGAGGAAATTTAGCATGGACGTAAAAATTACGAAACCTATACAGGGCGGAACAATACGTGCAATTCCTTCAAAATCGGCAGCGCACAGGCTTTTGATTTGTGCCGCATTTGCTGATGGCGAAACTTTTATTACCTGTCCGCAAAGTTGCGAAGACATAGAAGCTACAATACGATGTTTGCAAGTCTTAGGTGTAAAGATAGATCATAAAAATGACGGATTATTAATAACTCCCATTGATCATAGTAAAATAAACAAAGAAAAAGAATATGTACTTGATTGCGGTGAAAGCGGAGCAACATTCCGCTTTATACTGCCGATCTGCGGCGCACTTGGCTTAAATGTTTCGATTGTCATGGGCGGGCGGCTTCCTGAGCGTCCGCTTTCTTCGCTCTACGATGAAATGACTTCGCACGGCTGTAAATTGTCAGAACAAGGTGTTTCACCTTTAAAATGCGAAGGTCAATTAACAAATGGAACATATACTTTACCAGGAAATATTACATCACAATTTATAAGCGGTTTATTATTCGCTCTCCCGTTATTATCAGGTGACAGTGTAATAAATGTTACAGGTATTTTGGAATCACGCCCTTATGTGGACATGACTTTAGATACATTACGTTTATTTGGCATAACGATAAAAGAAGAAGGGCAATCTTTTCACATAACAGGCGGGCAGACAATTCGTTCTCTAAAAAATGTTCAAGCGGAGGGAGATTGGTCAAACGCCGCGTTCTGGCTTTGCGCGGGAGCAATGGGAAAAAGCACCGATAGCAAAACTGTCGCCGGCAACAAAGTTGCCACAACTTGCACAGGTCTTGATTTGAATTCTAGACAGGGTGATAAAGCCATTTTAGAAATACTTTTCCGTTTTGGCGCGAATGTTGTCTGTGAAAAAGACGCAGTAACAGTATCACCGAATGAGTTACGGGGCATTGATATTGACGCAGGAGACATACCCGATTTAGTCCCTGTACTTGCCGCTGTAGCAGCCACTGCAAATGGAAAAACTGTTATCCGAAATGCCGCGCGCCTGCGAATGAAAGAAAGCGATCGTTTGCAAACGGTCGCAGCTACCCTTTCTGCTTTTGGCGCGGATATTTCCGAAACAGAAGACGGTCTTGTTATTATTGGAAAAAAAACTTTGAAAGGCGCACAAACACAATCTTACGGAGATCACCGTATCGCCATGACAGCCGCGGTTTTGTCTACCGTTTGCGACGGAACTGTAACAATAAAAGACGCGCAGGCTGTTAAAAAATCTTATCCATCTTTTTTTGAGGATTTTTGTAATATACTTAAAGGTGAATGTTATAATATTTGAAACTTTATACTTTTTTCGTGTTGGTTCGTGAGCCCTTACTACCACTTGCTATGTGGTACTCTCTATTGCTCTAAGTATATACCACATAAGGATTTAGTCAACTACCTGTGAATACCTGTTACCCCCAATTATTCCCATTTAATATCTAAAATTGATGTCATAATTGATAACATATTTACCTTTTTTAACATAGTTGCACCTAACGCAAGCGTTAAATTTACGCTGGTAGACATAATTTAATCACCCCCGAATAGTCGTTGCCGTATCATTTACCTTTAACGCTTTAGAAACCGTTTTCAACCCAAATTCTTAAATTTAAATGGCAATTAATAAACATAGCCAATAACAAAGAAACCAATTAAAATAAATATATGGACGATACAGATTTATTTACTTTGCAAAAGGAAATTGCCGAATTGGAACAGCAATTAGCCGCCAAAAAACGACAATTTGAAGAACTACAATCTGCCGCTAGTACTAAAGCCATAAACGTCACAATTATAACAGAGTTACCTACCAAAAATGATATAAATAACCAATCACCACCAGAAACTAAAATAGCGCTTTTCCGCTCTCTGTTTAAGGGACGGGACGATATTTACGCAAAACGCTTTGAAAATAAGAAAACCGGGAAATCAGGATATCAACCCGTATGCAAGAATGAATGGGTTCAAAAAATATGTAATAAACCTAAAATAACTTGTAGCAAATGTTCAAATCGGGAGTTAGAACCTATTACAGATGAAGTAATAAGAAACCATCTTGCCGGATTTATTCCTGCGGAAAATGAATGGAAAAACCCGATTCCTTTCGTAATAGGAATTTATCCATTGTTGCAAAACGAACAATGTAATTTTCTTGCGGTTGATTTTGATAAGGAAACATGGAAAGAAGATGTTAAAGCTTTTATGGATACTTGCAAACTAGAAAAGATACC
>WQYB01000149.1 GCA_009781475.1 Treponema sp. | reverse complement strand
TAGCTCGCTTAATTCTTTTAACCGATCGTTTTCGTCAAAAAATCCTTGTTGTTTCATACTTTTTAGGATAGCATGTTTCTTGTTTTTCAGCTATAGTTTTTAGAGGTTCCCTAATTAAAATATGGTAAATATTCTGGAAAAAACGGATAATATAAAAGAATCAATCCTTAAGTATGTTCCGGCAAAATATATATATCTATTTGGTTCTTATGCCTATGGTGAACCAACAGAAGAAAGCGATATGGATATATATATTGTAACACCTGATGATATAGATAATTTCTCTGAACTTTATACAAAAATAATGGTAGATTTAAGTTATAAAAAAATGTTTTTTATTGATTTATTATTAAATACAGAAAGTACTTTTAATTCTCGAAAAGTAAAAAATATACTTGAAAAAACAATATCACAAAAAGGAAAAATTATTTATGAATATAGATGATGTAATGGAATGGCTTGAAATTGCTGACAATGATTTTGATTCAGCAATCTTATTAAATGAAGCAGCAAGAAAGCATTATGAAATAATATGTTATCATTGTGCTCAAGCTATTGAAAAATATTTAAAAGCATATTTAATATTCAACAATATTATACCTAAAAAGACACATGATTTACGGTTTTTATTGAATAATTGTATAGAAATAAATAAAGATTTTGAAAATATTATTACTGAATGTACATATTTAAATAAATTTTCTAATGATATACGTTATCCGCATAAATATCAAACAAATGAGAGCGATGTAAATTATTCTATAAATGCTGTCAAAAAAATTAAAGAATTTAAACTTATTGATGATTTAAGAAATTTAAAAAATAATGATAATTAAATTTATGAACCAGGCAATAAACGCTTATTACAATATCACTGCCGAATCGGAGTTTCGCGAAAAAGCGCGTCTTTGGGAAAAAGCCCGTCATAATGAAGCTTCTGCTTTGCGCCACGCAAGGGAAGAAGGCGAACAGCAAGCAAACGAAAAATGGCAAGGTGTTGTTGCTGACAAAGAAGCAGAAATCGCCCGTTTAAAAGCCGAGCTAGAAAAACTACAATAAAACAACCACCCCAAAAAACAATAAAAAAGCTGCCCTATACCGGGCAGCTTTTTTTAGCTACGCTTAAATCGATTTATCGATTTAATTATTGAGCTACAAATGTAAAATTTGTATGCATTGTAAGCGGTCCGTGTATAAACTGATTTGACAGTTCTAAAGTTGCGTTATATCTTGTTCCGTCAAAAGTGAAGCTAGATTTGGGAATATCTATGCCTTCGCATGTAATTGTATCCAAATAGACATCAAAGAATTCTGCTTCCAGACTGTATGTAACACTTAACTCAACCCTATTAACAATATTATTTGCTAATACATGGTCTGTTATATTAATCGTCATTGTTCCTACAACTTCATCGTCAATATCAATATTTGTAGTTATAGATCTGTAATGCAGGTCTTTATTTATTGCCGGATACCATGTATCCAAACCACCAACAGCATCTTCGAATACAACACCAACCCCACTCGGATCATAAGCGCGGACTTTTACTGATCCGGATGCATTATGAGCTCCTGGTGTAAACTCAAGAATACGAACATCCTCGCCGGATACACTCCAGTGATCCTCTGCTCCTTCTTTCCAGTAATAAATACTGTCATTACCTTGTAAAATCGGGTAAGGAAGCTGATATTCATCAATTATTTCTTCTGTATAAGTATAAGATGCAGACGCATCTATTCTGATAAATAAACTCAAGTTATTACCGACCGGAAACATAAAAAAACCTTGTCTTGGAACAGAACGACCTAAAATATTAAGTGGTGTAAGAGGAAAAGTTCCAGGATTAGTAGTGCCATACCACGAAGGGGCAGGACGCAATCTCTGATGTTCACCAATCATAACATTTTTGGGTGAAAAATCACCATCCATATAAACAAATTGAAAATCAGCATTTGTTGATGGGGGATTAGGAGGAGTTGTTCCTACTCTGTCAAACCAAACTACTACTCCATTATTAGGTATAAATACTTCAACATTAACATTTCCAAACAGGCTTCGTGTACCGGTTACACTCTGGTTCTGATCCCTAAAAATAGCAATTTGGAATCTTCCAATTCCTCCTGTAAGACTCGTCCAACCACTAGCAGGAATATAGTTCCAGCTACCATTATTAAAATTACTATGAGTAAAGACTTGTGATGTCATTGGAATATCAATAACTCTTTCCTCGCCTGATATCATAATACCGTTGACCAGCCAGCTGCCGGTAATATTTCTTGTGTACCACCCTTGTCTTACACCGTCAGCTTCTATCAGATTATTACTGTTAAACGGAGTATTCACTGATACATTGTGGGAAAATCTTGGGGTTACTGAAAGCGTTACAGGAATTTGCAGCGGAGTACCTTCATCTTCGGCATACGAAATTATTATCATCGCATTATAAGTCCCATTAGCAAGACCGCTTGCTGCTGTAACTGTAAACGAAACATTTCCGCCAGCACCCGGAGTAATAACAGGAAATGAATCATGATTTAAATTAAATTTACCGGAGTCCGTGCCGCTTAGTGAAATTTGAATGTTTGTTGCATTTGCTGTTGCTTGTGCAAAATTTCTTATTGTTACAGTCCTGGAAGCCGGTGTCCTTCCTTGTGTCATGGAAAGAGCAATTTGGGTTAGATCAGTAGATAGCTGAGAAATTCCAATCCATCTTGCATATACAGTAATATCATCTGAAAGCTGCGGCAAAGGTAAATTAAAAGGAACTACAGTGCCAAGCTGCCAATTTGCATTTGTATACCAGCCGCCGAATCTCCAGTAGCTTCTTACCGGATCAGCAGGTTCATTTGCTATTTTATATCTGTAGTCTTCATCTAAAAAATATGAATTTACAGAAGGAGTCCGGTCATAGTTATAATTATACGTAACAGTATAACTTGCTTTAATAAAATGCGCTTCTGTAAACGTAAAATCAAAATGACTTGTCATGCTCTGGTAAACATGAAGCGTTTCTCTCCAGATAACGGGGCGCGAAGCAGACCTTTCCAATGTAAAAACTACGCGGTAATAACCGGAAGGAAGAACTTCTTCATTGATATCTCTTGCTGCTCCTGTGTTAAAGGTTTTTTTCTCTCCGATAGCATTTCCGGATAAATCCTGTATAACCATTTCAATTCCGGTTAACCCCGAGATATTATATTTAATATCCCAGCTAAATTTACCGCTGCCGCCTGAAACAATTTTTTCTGGAGTTAAAGAAATTGTTTCGTTAATTGATTGCCCTGCAATAATGGTAATAGGCATAGTTACTTTTGCAGCAGGTCTGCCTATTTCTGTTTCAAAATCGCTTGTGTATGCGCTTACTGTTAATTCATAAGATCCTGCATCTAACTCAATCGGATTATTTAATTCAGAGCTTCTGCGGTTAATATCCAATGTTGAACCAAATTGCAATCTATACCATACGATATTATTATCAGCTTCAACCGGCATAATGGTTCTGCCCTGCGGCTCTGTTCCTGCAATGTAAAGCCTTACAGTACCAACATTACCTGAACCTGATGCAAAAGAAAAATTATTCGAATCAAAAGGATCAGCGCATCCAAATACTAAAAGTAAAGAACAAAATATAACGGCAGACGTTAAGATTATTCCTGCAGGTTTTATTTGTTTAATAAACAATTTGTTTTTCATTTTGCTCCTCCTTATTGTACTCTAAACGGAATATTTAAGTTATAAGGCACACCGCCAACTACAACCTCTAACAACAATGTATGATTCCCTGTGTCAGTCCTTGAAAAATTAGAACCATTCAATGTATATGAACTTGAAGTACCAACCGCTGTTGGTTGCTTACTTAAGATGTACCAGGCATAAGTTCCTGATAAACCATTTATTGTAATTGGAACCGTAGAAGTTGCTTCTCCCCAGTTAATAATGACAGTATCAGGATATGTTACCGTTTCTCCTGGTTTAAGCTGATTGACATCGTATGTAATGTTAAAGTTAAAATTATTGTCGTCAGAAGGCAATGTCCAAACTTCTAAAGGTGCTGAAGGTGTTCCTGCATTAAAGTTGACCGCGCTTTGTGCAGAACGTGCGAATATATAATAACGTGTACCTGCTGTTAAACCGCTAAATGCAGTTCCTGACTGCCAACTGGCTTCGTCTGTTGGCGCTGTAGTTGTACTGCTTCTTGCATATTGTACTGTTTGCCCGGTTGACGGTGCAGATACAGCATTAACTGTAATACTGGTTCTTGTCCTTGCTCCTGTCGGATTTATCGCAGGAGTGCCGACAACCGCGCCATCAGCTCTTGTAATACCGCCTGTTACAGGAACATTACTGAAAGAACCGGCTATTGTATAATTTGAAGCTGCAGCTCCGCCACTAATAGCTACTCCGGTAATATTCATTGTCTGCGGTGTCGTAATTGCGTTTACATTGTTATATGTACCTGAACCAACGGTAACTGTAACTACATCAGAACCAAAAACATTTCCTATTGCGGTGCTTGGTACTGTAACATCTGTTGCTGCTCCAGTTGCACCGGTAGTTTCATTTGTTCCATTATACTGTCTTGTATGTGTTACACCTGTAACTGTAAGTGCTCTTTGATTAATTGTAAGATTAGTTGCAGTATCTCTAGGAGTTACTCCGCTTACAGTAACAGTTAAAGGTTTTCCATTATGTGATGTACGTATAAGGTTGGTAGCATTTGTAACAGTCGTACCATCAATACTAACAACTATATTATTAGCACCGAACTGAGCGAACGCTACATCTTCATCATCGAATTCAGTGTAAGAAAGTGTTACAACCATACCTGCTAAATTAAGCGGGTCACCGTGTGTATACGTCATTGGCGGAGCTGTTTTTATTGTTATTCCAGATACTTGTTTTGT
>WQYB01000148.1 GCA_009781475.1 Treponema sp. | reverse complement strand
CATTCTTCCCAAATAATCACTTGTATAGCGCATAACGGCTTCTTTGGAAAGTCCTGAGCTAAGTGGTAAAAGTTTTATTGTTCTTCTTTCTTCCTCTACCTGCCCTAACATACCATAAGTGTATGTGGTAAAACCTGTTTCGTCAATTAGTTTTGTGACTCTGCCTACGCTGTTGTCGGTTCTATCGCTTGTACCATACTCATAAACAGTATCTTCACTGAAGGGATAGTTTATCCTTGTTAATCTATTAAGTCCGTCGTAAGTGTAGTTTATCCTTCTTCCAAGGCTTGCCAGCTGGGAGTCCCACTCTGCTATTAAATTACCGCTTGGGTCATACTGCCAGTTTTTGGTTCCAATATCGGCACTTGTCATCCTTATTCTTCTTCCGAGTCTGTCATATTCCACTGTTAACGGGTTTCCGTCAGCGTCAAAGGCTGCGAGCATCTCTCCCAGAGGGTTATATCTGTAGGTAGCTCTTGTAAGCTCTCTTTGCAGGTTATCGAGTCTTCTGATAAGAGTAATGTTGCCTCTAGAATCAGTTGTTTGTTCACTTATGTTTAAAAGGGGATCTGTTGCTATCGTTACAGCGTTACCATTTCTCATTTTTATTTTTATGGGGAAGCACATATATAAGCAAAACTCTTATAATATTTGAAATGTATGCCTATAACTTTTTTCACAGGCTTGCGCAAAAACCCCCGCAGGCTAGAGATGGCTAAAAATTCGACAATCCTTTATAGCTCTTCCAGCGCAAAGATAACTGTTTAATATTCTATTTTAAATGTTAATTTTATTTATTTTATAATGAACGCTGGATACACTAACATATCTGTTATGAAAAGCAGCCATAGACGCCTGCGTGGATTTTCGCTCACGCCTGTTATATAATTCACAGCATACATTTCTGATGTTTCAAAAGTTTTTTATTTTTATGCTTCATCTTAAAGCAGGAGTTTTGCTTCAGTTACAAATTCGTTGCATTAAATTACGCGGCTCCCCCTGCGCCCTGCACCTGACCACTTTAAAATATTTAAAATCTCAAAAAACAAACTTTAGTAATTTTCTTTTAATGGTCAGGTGCTGGGCTACCCCCACTTTTGTACCTAGCTTTTTTATTAAATTAAAATATTATCGTTAATTAAAATATATATTTATGGCAAGCCGTGAAAGAATAGCCATCGCATATAGCTGCGTTTAACTGCAGATTTGTAAAAATATCCAGCACTTATCATAATGATTATATCATCAACATTTTACATAAAACAATAAACCACTATCCTGGTGCTGGACGAGCAATTAAGTATTGTCGAAATTTCTGCTATCCAGAAATGGCTAGACTTTTCACGGCTTGCCTTTGTTAATTTATTTTATTAATATTTTAACTACAACAATTACAGACCTCATCAAGGATTAAAAGGTATACCAAATGGCTCTCCGTCACAAAAATTTACAAATGGTGAAATTAAACAGAAAGCACTTCTTTTTGGACTGAATAATCATTATTACAGAGAAGTTGCGTAGTAAGATCTTTAAAATATTTTATTATTCTCATTTTATCTTATAGAAAAATAATGTTTTCTGCTTCAAAAACACACTGTTTTAAAAGTAAATTTCTCTCTTTAACAATAATTGGCTTCAATATAAAACAAATTAATTATTTTTAAACCTCCTTTTTTAGCAATCTTTTAATTTTTTGACACTTCGGGTTGCTTTAAAGCACTTGTCATTTAAGTTAATTATCTCATATTTTTTGTTAATTTAAAACCTTTTGATAATAAAAAATATTTTAGTTTTCCAACACTTCACGATTATTATTAATATATAAAATGACATTATATAATTTATTATGTCCTGCTGGAAACTTCTGTTTTCTTATTTCAATAATATCTTCATTCAAAAAATAAGATTTATCATATAAAAATATTTTTTCATTTTCGCCTTCATAATAAATATTCATTTCTAAAAATATTTCATCAATTGTTCTTATTATATCTTTTTTTGATTTTACAGAACCATATCCAAATGCGTCTATTACTTGTTGATTTGATAAATATAAAACATCGATATAATTATTTGCGTCTAACTCAAATGGAGCTGCTAATATTGTAAAGTAACCATGTTTTTTAGGATATATATTTTTCCAATCAACATATCCCCGATAACCTCCTATTGAACCATATATATATTGATCATAAATCGTTTTTATTTCTATAATTATTTTTTTATTCGTATTATTATCTAGAATAATACATGTTCCATAATCACAGGAAATAAAAAATAAAATATACAAACAAAATGTTATTAAAATATATTTTTTATACATATATATTTTCCTTTACCTTATTCAACCATATTTCTAATATTTCTTCGGCTTGTAGAAGATGTATTATCATTTAAATTAGATTGATTTAAATTTTGATTAATTTGAGTGGTATTTTGTTCATTCATTATTATATTCCATTGCTCATCGTTTACAAATTTATTTTTAAACCAATTAGCCCAAATTTCAGTATAAACATTATCATGATTAGCTAAATTAAATGTAGCGCTTATAAGACTTGGAATTCCTATAACTGGAATATATAGCGGACCTAATAATAATGATTGATAATAATGCCCCTTCTCATGATCTCTTTGACTCTCAATTCCAATACCTATACTTCCAAGAGATAAACCCCAGGGAGCTTTATTTGATAAATCAATATATCTAAAAAAACCATTCCAATGAACATCTCCTCCAAATATACCAATTGCAATTGTTCCTGCAAAATAACCTAATGTATCTTGAAAAGATGTCCATCCTAGTGGAGTTAATAACATAGACGGGTTTATCATTATTTGCCATTGGTTTCTATAATTGTGTTTTGCTCCTTCCCAAATACCATCATTACGAGCTCCTGTTAAGTTACCAATTAATGATAAAATATAACCACTAATAAAATACCTCCCATCTGGATCAGTATACATCACCGGATTATTCCCGCCATAATGGTATACATGGAAATTAACATAATTGTAAATCCCACCCATACCAGGCAGGTTTTGATTTCTCTGCCTCGCTTCATCGCTTACAGGAGCACTTGGAAGGTAATCACCCTCATACATAGCAGGGTCAACACTCAGCCAGCGTGAAATTCGGGGGTCTAAGTAGCGTGCGCCATAGTAATACAAACCCGTCTCAGCGTCAAGTTCTTTTCCGGTGAAGCGGAAGGGTGTTCCGTCACTAGGGGAGTTAAGGTTTTTCCAGTCAATCCAAAGCTCTCCGTAAGGAGTATATTCAATTCTTTCGTGTAACTGTCCTATGTGGTTTGTAATCGTCTGTGCGCTTCCAAGATGGTCGCTGTGGTAGTAGTATATTCTTTCACGCTCAGCTTGTGTGTTGTTGTTGCCTTCGCTGTTGTACTTGGTAAGAATACGTTGTTCACCTAAATAGATGTGTTTACTCTGTACCCACTCAGCTCTGGAGTCATTTGTCTGCCACATTCTGTTAAAGTACAACGTGGAACGCCTGTTATTCAAAACGTATTTAATAGCTCTTTGTCCATCTGCTCCGTAGCGGTACTGTACAGTAAAAGCGCTGTCACTCGACTCGCTTAATAAATTTCGCTCATTCCAGCGGTAGTTTCTCTGGTATACGCCATCAGAGGAGTTTTGTGTCTGCGGTCTTGTTACTCCAAAGCCGTAGTCAGTCCAGTATAAATCTCCGTCTTGATAGTATGGTCTGTAAATTTCGGGGTTAACTGCATTAGATCCGTCTCTTTCCGCTATAAGGTTTCCGTTAAGGTCGTAGCTGTAGTGTCTGTTTCCAATTCTACTTGCCTTTCTTGTTCCCTGTATGTAATCGTAATCGAGGTTGTAGTTAAGGTTGTCTCCGAGCCTGTTTGGAGTGCTTACAATACTTTCACTTAACTTTTTTGTCATGTTTCCAATTCTGTTAAAGGTAAAGTCCTGTTTGTAAGTAGTTGTGTATTCTGTAACTCCCGTAGGTCCGTAAGGGTGAGATATGCTTTGTCCTTGAGCCTGAATAAGTTGATATAGTCCGTCGTAGGAATAGGTTTGTGTAGTTGTATGTCCGTCTGAATATTTGTGTAACTTAAAACATTTCCTACTGCGTCAAATTCGTAGCTCAAGTTTTGATAAGCAAGCCTATTTTGGTTTTCAGTTCTTACTGTACTAAGCCATCTTCTGTGCGGATCATAGCTATAGTAAGATTTTACTCCGGAGCCGTACTCTATATAAACTCTCTGTGAATATTCGTCGTATCCGATATTGTTAACGTAATTAAAGGTAGTATTTTGTCTTAGACCTGTTACTTTTATTATCTGTCCGCCATAGTTATATTCGTATCTTAATCTTTCACCGTCAGGATAGATAATCTCCTGCATTCTTCCAAGATAGTCACTTGTATAGCGCATAACGGCTTCTTTGGAAAGTCCTGAACTTAAAGGAAGCAGTTTTATTGTCCTTCTTTCTTCCTCTACCTGCCCTAACATACCATAAGTGTAAGTCGTAAAGCCTGTTTCGTCAATAGGTTTTTTAAGGGGAAGCACATATATAAGCAAAACTCTATTAATATTTGAAATGTATGCTTATAACTTCATTCACAGGCTTGCGCAAAAACCCCCGCAGGCTAGAGATGGCTGAAAATTCGACAATCCTTTATTGCTCATCCAGCGCAAAGGTAATTGCTTAAGATTCAATTTATATTTTAATTTTATTTAATTTATAATAAACGCTGGATACACTAACATGTCTATTGTGAAAAGCAGCCATAGACGCCTGCGTGGATTTTCGCTCACGCCTGTTATATAAATCACAGCATACATTTCTGATGTTTCAAAAGTTTTTTATTTTTATGCTTCATCTTAAAGCAGGAGTTTTGCTTCAGTGACAAATTCGTTGCATTAAATTACGCGGCTCCCCCTGCGCCCTGCACCTGACTACTAAAAAATAAAAATATTTTGAGTTTCAAAAATACTTTTTATAATTCTATCT
>WQYB01000147.1 GCA_009781475.1 Treponema sp. | reverse complement strand
AATGAAGGATAACTATATATTAAGTATAGGCGGTGGTCATATATGAATAATATTTTACATCATATTGATATTGATAAATATGAGCCTTTTGAGTGGCAGCTAAACGACCCTCAAGGCAGGATATTTGAAAGAGAGATATTTCAAATTATCAATAAACAACTTGTAGATAAATTTGTCACTGGTGTGAGAATCAATCAAACCTCTGAAGGGCCTGATGGTGGTAAGGATATCGTTATTCAATCACCGATGTCACTTTGTATTTTAAACCAAAATTTTGACTTAGGTGACAAGAGCGATATTACAATTTATATAGAGTGCAAAAGTTCTGATAAAAAACGAATCGATCTATCCAAGATCGCAGGTACCTCTATGAGAGTGAGACAGCGTAAAATAGATTACTTTATGTTAGTTTCAAATTCAACATTTACTCCACAAACCTTATTCCTTTTAAAAGCAGATTTTAAAACTGCTGGCATTAAACTTAAAGTTGTTGATCAACATATACTATTGAAAGCTATTGGAGATAAAACCATTTTAAGTAATGCACCAAAAATCTTAGATTCTAAATTGTATTATGAATATCAAGTTAGTGCAACAAGAGTTGACAATAAAAATGCCTATGAAATATTTTTCTCGTATCGGAATTTAGGAAATGAAGAACAACTGATTGCCCAAAAACTCCTTACTGACAATAATTGGAGTATTGATGAAATTGAACGCAAATTTTTTGTAAATTCTGCCGAGATATACACCAATAAAGCTACTATCGTGCGCGATTTTGCAGATGGCATAGATGACCTTATTTTTTCCGTAGAAAATTGTGGAACTAATGAAACGCAAGTTAAGATTGAAGGCATAGGCACAAGACCTATATTTGAGCCGCCTTTTTTTGGGACAAATCATAAAAGATGTGAAAGTTTCTTAATTTCAAGGTTTAAAAAAACAATTGATTTTGATTTATGTTGTATTTGGGGTGAAGCGGGCATAGGAAAAACACGTGTATTCAACGAAGTTTTTAAAAAACTAGATGGTCAAGGTTTTGATTTTTTTTCTGTACCTGTTAGAAATAACAACAAGTTCTTAAAGGACATTAAAAAATTTTTAGTGAGTAAGAATTATCTAATAAAAAATGATAAAAACGAAACACTGAATAATATGTTACTTTCTAGTAAAAACGAATTTATGCGTGCGATAATTATGATAGATGATTGTCATAATATTTCGGACAACACGTTAAGTGAATTAAAATCCTTAAGCGGAACAAATATCCCCATTACGATTGTGTTGTGTGGCAGAACTGACTATAGTGTAGGAACAACCGATTATTATAATTTTGTACAGTTTACAGAAAACAACAATAATGTAGGAACTTGGCAACTCTCCTCTTTTTCTGACGAAGATACAAGATGTTTTATACGTCAAATTATAGTACGTATTCCAGAAGTAGCTCTTGATAAAATATGTAAGATGAGTAATAACAACCCTCTATTTATCATACATTTTATAGAGTATCTTTTAGAGTTAAATATAGTGGAAATAAATAATAGAAGTTCGGTTGGCGTTACAAATATAAATTCGTTTAATTCGCGCCTTTATATTCCACTAGGGGTGGAGGGGATATACAAGAAACGCATGGAGTACTTGGAACAAAATGAAGTTGATGCTGATAGCCTGCTAAGATATTTTTATATCCTATCCATTCTACAAGATAGACAAACTAAAGAGATAGCATTGACTTGTCTTGAGGAAGAGAGGTTAAACTTTCTAATAAAAAGAAGATTTTTAAATTTTTCAGAAAATGGAGAAATTATTTTTTCACATGAAAGTTTTGCGCTATATATACGCAAAAAATTAGAAAGCACGGCAATACTCAAAAAGAATTTAGCAAGTGACTTTTTTTCAAAATTAAGTTATTTGTTGGAATATATAACTGTATATGAAAGAGGAGTTCTTGCTCATTGGGCAGGAAAAAAAGAGCTATCAAAAGAATACTTTACTAACATTATCAAATATGTTAAACAAACAACAAACCATTCGGCCTTAAACGTAGATTATAAAACGAATAAATATCTTACTCACATTATGGAATTATTTGCCAAGGATGTCAACAATAAAGATTTCTTGATTAAAGTAATTAAGACGAAAATATACACATATATACATCACTTTAGCCCTGTAATCGCGATCAGTGAATGTAATGAAAATTTAAAGTTTTTGGATAAGAACAATATGCTTAAAAATGACAAACGATTGAATAATTTTGTCAAACAACAAAAAGCACACGCCATGATAATTGCAGGTCAATTGTGCGATGCTGAATTATTGATGCAAGAACTTCTTTCAGATTGGCTAGCACACAAAAACACTCTTGATCAAGATACATATTTTGATTTGCTCGATAGATTTTGTGGAATATATGTAGACTTTAATTGTAAAGAACTCGCCATTAATTTCAATGAAATGTCTAGAAAAGAAAAAGCTGCTGAGGACAATAGATTAATGGCACTTGTATATCTTAATAAAGCAAAAATTCATTTTCTTAGCGATTTTGAGCTCGCTTCCAAAAGCCTTTTAAAAGTTCAAGATTTACTTAAAAATGGTGAATCGACTCGCATTTTGTGTTCTAGCAAAATATCTTACTTGATGCTTGAGTTGCTTTACAAAAAGCGTTGCGATTATAGTAATATGATAAAAGAATCTCATTTGATTTTAGAAGAGGCATTTGATGGCAATTACGCACATTCCATATCAAGAATATATTTAATATTAGCGGTATTACATCTTGTCGCAGAAAGAAATAGCACAAATTTAAAAGAAACAAAGAATCTTATTGATATAGGAATTAACTATAGTACAAAATTTGGATTTCAACGAGTATTATGGAAATTTTACAACCTTTTAGCCATTGTTCAAAGTCGTCTTGACACTGATTCGGAAGAAATTAGGCAAACGTTTGCAACAACATTCACCTTGTTACAAAAATATGATTATCTAAATTTGGGGATGCGTGATCTGTGTACCGACAATATACTTATTCTTAGTAATATCGGTTTTTTTTATCAATCAAAAAAAACTGAAAAGGAATTTTATGAATATATGTCAAAGGTAACTTTTTTTAACAGTAATGAATATCAGGGAAAAAGTGACAAGCCATTCCCAACAAAGTTTTTGAAAATGGAGTATTCCAAAGCAAAACAAAAACTACTTCTTTTTACACATAGTCCAAATAACAACTTGTTAAGGGATAGCATAACAAGATATTTTATTGCTATGTCATAAATCAAAAGTCATACTTTATTTTCACAAGTTTAAACAATTGAATTTTTATCTACAATATAATTCCCAATTATCAAAGAATCTATTTGTGTTTTTAAAAAAGTTTTTATCGCATCAGAAGGCAATTCTACAATCGGCTCATTATCTACATTAAATGATGTATTGACAACAATCGGAAACCCTATTTTTTTCTTTACGGCTAGTAGAATTTTATGAACGAAAGGTTCTGATTCTGAAGTCACCGCTTGTATTCGCGCAGTTCCATCTACATGGGTAATTCCTGGCAACTGCCTTTGGAATTGCTCTTTAACTTTGGCGGCCACAATCATAAAATTAGATTCAAATTTTAAGTCAAAGTATTTGAACTGTTCTTCCGCAATAACCGTAGGCGCAAAAGGCCTAAAAGGTTCACGGTGCTTAACCTTATAATTTAAGATATCTTGAATATCTGGATTTTTGGGGTTTGCCAAAATGCTTCGGTGGCATAAAGCACGTGGTCCAATCTCCGTTCTACCTCTGTGTAGTGCTACTATTTTGTTTTCCGATATTCGCATGGCTATTTCCTCTGCTAAACTGTCGTCACATAACTCACGGTAGCTTAAATTAGCATCTTTTAACGCATCTTTTATCTCGTTACTGTCGTATGAAATGCCTAAATATGGAAGATTTATTTTATATTTATTTTGTGTCCCGAAGTATTTTGTGTATGCGTAATATGCTGAACCTAGTGCTTGCCCATCATCTCCGGCAGCAGGAAAAACAAAGAAATTGTCTAAATCAAATCTTTCAATAATTTTCTGATTTAATAAACAATTCAAAAAAACTCCGCCTGACAAGATAAGGTTCTTGCATTGATATAAGCTTAAAATATCATCCAACAAATCAAGTACCGTATTTTCAAGCATTAACTGAATAGTACTAGCGATATTTGCTTTCTCGTCTCGCACAAATTCTTTATATGACTTTCCCGACAAAGTCATCATTGCGAAAATCTCTTCTATCAAATCTTTATATTTAAGTGAAAAATTAAGAAAATCATTTTTTTTATACGCATTAAATTTAAAAAGAGATTTTCCGTATCCTGCCAATCCCATTGTTTTTCCTTCGCCGTTTCTGCCAAATCCTAAAAGATGAGTTATTTGACTGTATTTTTTGCCTAGGCTCATTTCGAAATGCTGTATAAACGATGGCATGCATGGTAAAATATAGTTGCGCCCATCATTTAATTTCCCAACCGTTGGATTTTGCAAACGCCTACATACCACTTCTACTTTGTTATCTCGGGCAACAAAAAGTGATTCTGCTTCTTGCATACCATTGATGAAATCACCTGCTCCATCAGCCGCAAAGATAAGTGCATTGTTAAAGTTGGACGAAAAAAAAGCTGAATACGCATGCGCAGTATGGTGATTTGTAAAAAACACTGGTACATCGGGGCAATTGTAAAAACTCTCAAGTTCGTTTTGGTAAAATTTTTCAACAGATAACCCTTCAACTGAATGATATGATATTCCAATACAAGAAATATCTTTAAAGGAAAGATTCAAATATTTCAATAAAATATTAATGGATTCAAAAGGGATATTGGAAGAACGAGAGTGTTTATTTCTATCTAAGCGTTCTTGAGATATTACACCAATAACGCCCCCATCTTTTATTAGTGCAGCCCCTCTATCATGTCCTACGTGTATGCCAAGTACTAGTTTAATAATGACTACCGCCTATACTTAATATATAGTTATCCTTCATT
>WQYB01000146.1 GCA_009781475.1 Treponema sp. | reverse complement strand
ATTACATAATTTTCATTTACTTCTTGTCTTTCTAACTGTATCCATCTATTTTCTTTGGTATCATAATAATATGTGTATAAAGTATCTTTAGCTGATTCGCTTAAAAGGGGATCGTAGCCTATTTCTATAGTAACAGGAAACAAAAACTGCGTTCCCGCGGGTAAAAATCTGTATCCGCCTCCTTGTACCGTAGCGTTTTTTATCCCTTCTCCTGTATCCTGTGTCGAAAAGAGGCGTGTTATGCTAATCTGCGTATCTTCTTCCAAAGCTCCCGGTGGTATTACTATCCTGGCTTCTTCCAGCTCTACAACACCTCCTTCAGAGGCTGTTATCAATTTCGACTCACTAGGAGCTATTAAAGGTACATACACTTCCAACATTTCTGTTTCTACATGTCGTATAACGCTCTCTAGCGCTTCGTCTATTACATTTTGTGTTATTATATCTAAACCATCAGGGTATGTGTTAAAATAATAAGGAAACTTTACAAACTGTACTTCTACACTTGATAACTTTACAGGAAAGAAAAAGACACTCTGCGCAAATACTAACGTTATTGCTATTGCTTTACTGATAATGCTTTTCATTACCGCTCTGCCTTTTCTTTCAAAATATTTATTATACACATCTTGAAAAGAAATATACACCATATTTAAATAATTGCAATACTTTTTTAAAAATATTTTTATTTATTTTATAAATTTATTAAATACATACAACTATTGTTGTATGGCTGTCATACTATAGTTGGGTTTTTAACATTTTTTTATTTTATTCAACTGTAGATGTATAAAATATTCCTTTACAGATGTATTTTTAAATTATTTATAAAAATGTTAAAATATTTTGCTAACTCATGTTAGACACGAAGAATAATAATCCACGGATTTTCACGGATTAAAAATTAAAAATCTGCGTCGTACCGAAGTACGTAATCCGCGTAAATCCGTGGACATTTTATATTTAGTGCTTAAACTTTTCTACCCATTTTGCCGATAATTAACAAAATGGAATCTTTAAGTGTTTTTGATGTTATAAAACAGGTTCTCACATCCTGGCAGGTTATTGTAATTACAATAGTGATTTTTTTATATATACAAATTGTTAATTATGTATCCAGAAGGTATCACAGACCGCGTTCAATGAAAAAAATCAAAATAAATATATTCAAGAAAAAAGATAAATCGTCAGAATTATCAAGTACAGATGACATGCTTCCAGGCTCAAGTTCAAATGACGACTTAGGCCTGGAAGAGGCTTAATTTCTATTATTCCTTAACACCGCCGACATTTAAACCGACTACAAAGTAACGCTGCATAAACGGATAAATCAAAAGAATCGGCGTGGCTGCAATTACCGTGATAGCGGCTCGTATGCTCATTGGTGTTACCATGCTCGACGCTCCGCCCTGCGCAGCTACCCCCATCGCTCCTGCATCACTTGCGCTGCGTCCCGCGTTTTGGCTCGATTGCAGATATTCCATCAATTTATATTGCAATGTATGCAGATGCTCTCTGCCTGAGTTGTAAATCATTGTATCAAACCAGGAGTTCCACGCTCCTACAGCGACAAATAAGCCGATTGTAGCAAGAACGGGAAGACATAAAGGTAAAATAATACGGAAAAAGATAAAGAAATCTCCGTAACCGTCAATGCGTGCCGACTCTATAATGCTTTCAGGAATGTTGCGCATATATGTTCTCATAACGACAAAGTTAAAAGCGTTAATGATTCCGGGAACAACGTATACCCAAAACGAATTAACCATGCCAAGACTTCTGATAAGAAAGAATGACGGAATAAGCCCTGCGTTTATATACATCGAAAGAATAATAATAAATGTAAATGGTTTGCGTAAAACAAATTCATTTCTTGAAAGAACAAATGCAAGCATCGCTGTAAAGAAAACGCTTGTTACAAGGTTAATTACGGTTCTTGCAACAGACACAAGAAAAGCTCTTGGAATAGCTCCTGTCTGAAAAATTACTTCGTAGTTAAACATGGTAAATCTTCTAGGCCAGAAGTTGATACCTCCGCGCATTGAATCCATTGCATCGTTAAACGAAATTGCTATTGTGTTCCAGAATGGATAAAGAGTGATAAACGCAAGCAGAACCAAAAACGAAGTATTAAAAGTATGAAAAACAATGTTTTCAATTTTTGACATGGTATAAGGTTTTATTTTTATCATATTAAACGCTCCTCGCCCGCTCTTTTTGCAATTTCATTTGCAATAAAGATAAGAGAAATATTGACAACGTTTTTAAACATTCCGGCTGCTGTTGCAAGTGAATAATTGTTGCGGCTAAGTCCGTAGATAAGAACATAAACATCGATTGTATCGGATACATCCATTACAAGTCCGTTACGCAGAAGGTACTGCATTTCAAATCCTGCATCCAATATACGCCCAATACTCATAATAAGCAAAATGATGATTGTAGGTTTTATACAGGGAAGCGTTATACGCCACATTTTCTGATACCTGTTACAGCCGTCAATGTCAGCGGCTTCATATAAATTCGGATCTACGCCGGCAATTGCCGCAAGATATATAATTGTATTCCAGCCTACTTCTTTCCAGACATAAGTAGCGCCGATAATTCCCCAGAAATAATTGGGCTCGGCAAGCCACAATACAGGCTCTTTGATAAGACCTAACGCCATAAAAGCGTTATTAATCGCTCCGTTATCTGTAGTTAACATGGAAGATACTAACCCTGTAACTATAACCCAGGATAAAAAGTGCGGAAGATATGAAATTGTCTGGATTGCGCGTTTAAATAAAATATTTTTAACTTCGTTTAAAATAAGAGCAAGCCCTATAGCTGTAATAAATCCTAAAGTTGTATTGATAATACTCATAGCTATGGTGTTTCTTACAGTCCGTAAGAAAACCTGGTCTTCAAATAAAAATATAAACCATCGCAGCCCTGCCCATTCCTGATTGGAAAAAGTCCTTGCGGGTCTGTAATTTTGAAAAGCCATTGTCCAGCCCCAAAGCGGAACATACGTAAAAAGTATAATATAAACAATAATGGGAAGACTCATATATAAAAGCTGTTTTTGACGGCTTACTTTTCTGAAAAATAACTTATCCTTTACTCTGGAAAAACCTACGATTGTGGAGCCCATAACAAGGACAAGAATAGATAAGACTAAAAAAGTCATTTGCGTATTCATTTAGTACCACCTAAAAAAGATAAAAAAAACAGAGGCAGAAAACTGCCTCTGTTTAAAACACGAACTTGTAAACTACCTGATACCCCATTGTCTGAGGCGCAAGTTAAGCTGTTCTTGCATATATCTTTCATAAGCAGCAAGACCCGCAGCATTCATTTCTGCTACATAATCATTCCATCGTCTTTCAAAATCAGCAGGCGGAGCCAAAATCATTTGAGGCAAGCGCTGTTTCATGATTTCTTCCATACGTGTTATTGCAATTTGTGCATCCGATCCATCCGGAGGTGTCGGCATACTCCAGGTTGGGAACCACGGATTATTTGCCGGAGGATTAGGGTCCATCAATTCGTTATAGTTTGTTACGCCATAAGCTGCAAGAAGTTCAATATCTTCCGGAAGAAGTGTTGCTTCACGTTCCGGGAAGAAGTCGCTAAGGTCAGATGGATAACCATCAGAGAAAGAACCCTGTAATTTTGGAGATACAGCATCAAAAAGTCTTAAGCGGTTTTGTGTCTGCCAGTTATCATTCTGCCAGTTATCGCGCTGCTGCTGTGTGCGGTAAGGTACGCCTTGCGCATCCCACTGCCAGTGTTCATTTTCAATACCCCAGTGAATAGTGCGCTGTACATTTTCTTCGAGCAACTGGTTAAAGAAACGGATAATTCTAACAGGATCTTTTGCACTTACGCTGATTCCAACGCCGCGAAGAAGGTTAGGAATAGGCAAGTTGCGGTAACGCGGTGTAATGCTTTCATCGAATACGATTGGAAGCGGAGCCATTGTGCGGTTGTTTTGACCTCTGTCACGATTTGCAAGGTCTGCAGAATACATGAACTGCCAGCCCTGAACGCTCTGACCCAATACGCGGCCTGAAGAAATTTTTGCAGTATACTGATCGTAGTTATCTGTAAAACCTGCTCTGTCTACAAGACCTCTTGCATTCATTTCATTAAGTTTCTGGAACCATCTTTTGCTGACGTCCATTGTAAAGAATGTTTTGTATTCATAGTTATTGGCAACGTTTACCATACCGTTACCTTCATTTGGATTACCGGCTAAGAAGTTAGGCGGATTCCAAAGTTCAAAAGCTCTCCAGCCATCGGTAAGAACCGAGAAAGGTATTGTAGGCTGACCGTTAATAGTTGGGTGAGCTCTGTAATATCTTTCGATTAAATCAAAATACTGATCAACAGTTTTAATAACAGGATAATTTGCCCATCTTAAAATGTCTTTTTGAATCCAGAAAGCAGGTTGGTCATAATTTGGTCTGTGATCAAGACCATGAATTACACCAAAGTTGATAAGGTAATAAATGTTACCATCTTCTGATTTCATTTTGTCCCAATGTTCTGCGTAATGCTTTTTAATATTGGGACCGTATCTTTCGATTAGATCCTGTAAAGGTATTAAAGCGCCTGCATCTATCCATTCATTTCCTCTAATTTCAAGAAGATCAGGATAGTCGCCGGAAGCAATCATTACACCTCTTCTCTGGGCGATATCGCCAACAAGAAGATCCCATGTAAAAGTAACATTTAAGTTATCCCTTAAATATACTGCGATGGGATTGTCTGCGGATGGACGCGGAGCATCTGCTGTCTCATGGAAAATTGAGATTTCTATCGGATAGAAATCACCGCTGCGACCGCCACCACCGGGACAACCTGTAATAAAGGCCATAACCATTAAGCATACCACTGCAAATACGATTACAGCGTTCAACTTATTCTTCATTCTTTCCTCCTAAATTAATTATCTTAATAAAGAATAACATATTTTAAAAAAATCGCAAATAGAAAATCGAAAAAAATATTCAAAAAAGTTCATTTTTCGGTCATGCAAAACGCCGCTTGCGCCCCATATATAGTT
>WQYB01000145.1 GCA_009781475.1 Treponema sp. | reverse complement strand
TATTGCATTAAATATTCTTGGCTGGTTAAAAAATAAAAACAAAAATGTTCTTATATCGGGAATATTGTATGTTTTAGGTTTAAATTTATTTTCAGCAATTTTTTGCTTCATTTCGTATAAGAAGAACCGGAAAGCTGAATAGACAAAAAAACATCCTTTAAAGCTAAAGGATGTTTTTAAAAAGCTCTTATGGACTTGTTGTTGATATAATAATTAATTTCTCTTTTCTTTTAAAAGGTAAATTTATGACAGAAACAATAAAAAAGAAAAATCCTTGGGTTTATTTTATTGGCGTATATATAAATTATAATGGATTTAAAGGAAGAGCCAATAGAGCTGAATATTGGTGGTTTCGTATTCTCTTTTTCATTTTTTCTGCTTTTTTAATAACTTTATTAACTATTTTTAGTGAAATTGAAAATAATTTTTCAATATATTTCTATACAACAATAACTATAGTATGGGTTTTTTGGTGGATGCTTTCTATCGTTCCGTTATTAAGTCTTGCAGTACGGCGGATGCACGATTGTAATAAAAACGGTTTCTTTCTTCTAATTCCTGTATATAGCTGGATTTTACTTCATTTCGTAAAAGGAACATCGGGGCTTAACCGTTTCGATCTCTGCAAAGAACAAACCGAAACCGAAAAAATTATTTCTCAAAATAGAGATTCTTCTAAAAACAAGAAACACCCTTTACAATATTTTATTAATCCGTATAAAAATTATATGAAGTTTGAAGGCAGAGCAAATAGAGCTGAATATTGGTGGTTTCATTATTTCTTTTTTATTTTTTCTGCTTTTTTATCTTTAATTCAAGAAGTTTTTCTTATAGATTTTGATTATAGCAGAAAAATTGATTTTCCAATTGCTAATATAGCAATGATAATATTAGCTATTTGGTGGCTGCTTTCCATTATCCCGTTATTAAGTCTTGCAGTACGACGAATGCATGATTGCAATAAACATGGCGCTTATCTATTCATTCCTATATATGGCTGGATTATACTTCCATTGACTAAAGGTACATCCGGTCTTAACCGTTTCGATCTCTTTGAAGAAAATACTGAAACAAACGATATCATTTTGCAGAGAAACAATATCTCTGCGGCTATTTGCAAAGAATGCCGTGAACCGGTTTCAAAAAATTACTGCCAAAATTGCGGCTCTCCTGTATCTTTGGAAAAAATTGACCATAATTATTTTATTAATGAAATAAAAAGTGTTTTAGGTGTACAAAATAGACTTTTTTATTCACTGAAAAGATTACTTGTTTTTCCCGGAATAAGCGCCAGACAATATATAAATGATAACAGAAATAATTTTGTAAAACCGCTTATATATTTATTTTTTACGGCACTTCTTTTTACAATTAGTTATAACATCGTAAGTGATAAACACACAGAGTTTTTTCAAACAGAAATAACAACAAAATACGACGAGATAATAAATTTTACCAGAGATTGGATGGAATCAAATGCAGGTTATTCATTTCTGATAATAAGTTTTATTTGTTCATTTATGATTAAACGGGTTTTTAGAAAATATAAATATAATATTTACGAGATTTTAGTTTTAATGTGTTTTCTTAATGGAACATTATTAATAATACGTTTTATTATTGGAATTACAGGATTCTTTTTGCCCCTTGGCGCTTTTAAAATATTTAATTACATTTTATATTTTTTTACACCTATTTATTATATATGGGGAATTGCTTCTTTTTTTGACAACAAAAAATATAAAAATTATGTGAAAGCATTTTTTGTTTATTAATTCCTTTTTTGTATGTAATTATTATACTATTAATTATATTCTCTATATATGATTATAAAGTATAAAAGGATGCAATTATTTATTTTAATAAACATCAATGAAAATAGCAAAGATTATAAAGGATCTTTAAAATGAAAAGAAAATTAAACAAAATAATAATTGTATTACCAATTATTATAATGATGATGATATTCATTACTTCTTGCGCTTCTTCAAAAAAAGCACAAGTACCTTCCTCTGCATCTACTTCACAAAGGACAGTGCAGCGTCAGACGCCGGCAGCGGGTGTAATGGTTGATATCCCCTACAGAAGAGACAGGGATGGAACGGTATGGAGCTATCAGATTTTTAGGCCTGCTGTTCCGGCTGATGTTCCCTCAAATATATACAATGCATTGTGGGAAATAAATTTAAAAACAATTAACGCAGGAAAGTATGATTATAATGCATTTAATAATAACACATCCCGATGGATCACATTTGATGAATCAGCCTTATCACCTAACTTTACATTTAACGGTGTATGTGCTAATTTCGTAGATTTTTTTCTTTTTCACCTAAGACGAAATAGTACTTTACTTGATCTATTAAACAGGGAAATAATAACCGTTAGTTCCAGTCCAACGCATAGATGGCTTGAATATCATACCAGAAATAATAGATACATAATCGATCCTACATGGTGTGCGTGGGACTATGTCGGAACACCAACAGGGATTTATGCAAGTAATGCTGAATTTGCAGAAGCATGCAGAACATCTTATAACAGAATATCATTAATTGAAGCAAAATCAAGATCATGGTTTTTTCGCAATGTTAATACGGTTACTTCAAGTTTTTACAGGCAAGCGTATGGTCTTTAAAAAACGCTAATATATCCGCTGCTTTGGGAGGACAGCCTTTTACAAAGGAATTAAAACCTTTTGTACAATTGCCGATACCAAGGTGGTCACTACTCTTTCCCCTGAAACCCTGCCCGATACAAACTTTTTTACCTTTGGAAAAGTTTCCGCCGCTTCGATGCATTGAATGAACTAAAGTAGCGAAACAAACGGAACAAAACTGTTGGAAATAATGGCAAAATGGCGCATTTGTCATTTTAATTAAAAGGGTGTGCACCTGTAACAGCGTTCACGGCGATCAAGTGCTGTATCTGCCGAAATAGAAGATTTTTCCTTGTTTTTTTTTGTTGAATACTATATTATAATCATTGAAGGAGTTTTGCATGAATGCTGTTCTGACAAATAATGCTTCCACCGATATTGGCATTGACAATGAATGCCCCATTTGTGCTCACCTCTGCGATCCTGTAACCAAAAACCCACGGTTTAATTCTGAAACCCTGGCTGCCTTTGAAGAAACCAAAGCAATTATGCGAGGTGAGATTCCTGCAAAAAGGTATAAACCCCACGAATTTGAAGAAGTGTGGAGTAAATTGCTGGAAGATTAACCTGTGCTTGATTTTTCATTTAATAATAGATTCAAAAAAGATCTCAAACTACTGGAAAAATGCGGTAAAGACATGAATAAAATCTATAACATTATTGTTGATCTTATTTTTGAAGACCCCTTACCTGTCAGATGCAGAGAACATAAACTCCACGGTGATTTAGAAGATTTCACTGAGTGCCATGTAGAAGGTGACTGGATTTTGTATTACATGATAAATGAAAATGAAGTTTCCTTTTCCCGTACCGGCACTCATTCTGATTTATTTTAATTATAATTTTCTTTTTGTCTCGCGAACCGTAGGTTCGACGCCTCTGTGAGATATCTTCTAAATTAATTTATCGACTTATTTATCAGCGAACAATATTAACTTTCAAAAAACGATAATATATCCGCTGCCTTTGGAGGGCAGCCTTTTATAAAGGAATTAAAACCTTTTGTACAATTGCCGATACCAAGACAATCACTACTCTTTCCCCTGAATCCTTGCCCGATACAAACTTTTTTACCTTTGGAAAAGTTTCCACCGCTTCGATGCATTGCATGTATTAAAGCGGCGAAACATACAGAACAAGCCGAGTCTTCTTTTATTAAACTGCGGTATTTGTCAGCAGTTCGATTGCTATTTACAGAAGCAAGCGGTTTACAATCAGAATTTAATTCCACTATTTTTGTATCTTGCGAATATAATTCACCTAATCCGTATTTCTTACCGTAAGAAAAATATTCAATTTCTTGCGGTTTATATCCGATTAATTGCGCACAGTAGGAATCTACCAAAAACGGATTTTGACCTGTTATGATTCTATTTGCTTCTACAGGTGTTCCGCCTTCTTCAAAACTTAAATCTCCGCAGATACTGTCTACGACACAATAGCCTGTTTTTAATAAAACATTCAAAGCGGCAATTGGTTTATGCAACCCCAATGTATGAAAACGTTTCATTTCATCTTGTGGTATACAGCCTTTTAAATTTTTTAAACAACAAGTTAATCTTGTTTGCGAGTGTCCTTTTAAAACAGGTACATTAATTAAAAAATCTGCATCAAGAGCTTTTTGGAAAATTTTTATGTCGATGCCATCATGGTTTAAAGTTACACATTTATCATCTTTTAAATCGATTAACGGAACATTGTATTTTTTATTTAATGTTTCGTAACCGCAAACTTTGTATGCCTGTTTTGTACAGTAACCGACAGCAGAATTTTCTATAATACTTATATTTTGTATTCCGTTTTCTTTTAAAAATTGTATAATTCCTTCGATAACTTCCGGATGTGTTGTAGCTCCGTTACTTGCGATATCAGGTTTTACAAGGTTCGGCTTTATCGCAACTTTCATTCCTTGTTTTAAATATGTTTTAATATCAGAAGCAATAAGTGTATCAAAAGTTGTTTTTGTTATGTCCTTGCCGTAATTTATTGCTATCATGTTTTTAATTCCTGAAGCTATGTATCGGTGCGGGTATTCGCCCGCCGCGATTTACAAATATATCACTTTTTGCGCTGTTAACTGCCATGATGGGAGATCCGCCGAGTAAGCCGCCAAACTCCGCCCAATCGCCGGCTTTTTTACCGGGTACTGGAATTACCCGCACTGCGGTTGTTTTATTGTTTACCATGCCTATTGCCATTTCGTCGGCGATAATTGCAGATATTGTCGCGGCGGATGTATCACCGGGCAGCGGAATCATATCAAGCCCGACAGAACATACGCATGTCATAGCTTCAAGTTTATCTAATGTAAGAGTGCCGTTTTTTACTGAGGCGACCATTCCATCATCTTCGGAAACAGGAATAAAAGCCCCGGAAAATCCGCCGACATGGGTCGATGCCATCACTCCGCCTTTTTTTACCATGTCGGTTAACAT
>WQYB01000144.1 GCA_009781475.1 Treponema sp. | reverse complement strand
TTTCCGCCAAGTTTGATGTCCGTACCGCGCCCTGCCATGTTAGTTGCAATTGTAACAGAACCTTTCGCGCCTGCTTCGGAAATAATAAGCGCTTCACGCGCGTGGTTTTTGGCGTTTAATACTTCATGGCGCACTCCCCTGCGCGAAAGCAAGCTGGAAATTTTTTCCGATTTTTCGATAGAGAGGGTTCCTACCAGCATTGGCTGACCCTTACTGTAAGCATCTGCAATTTCATCGCATAACGCTTTGTATTTGTCGGTTTCGCTAAGATAAACTAAATCGTCATCGTCTTTTCTTGCGACAGGTTTATTTGTAGGAATTACAACTACTTCTAGTTTGTAAATTTTATTAAATTCGACAGCTTCGGTATCGGCAGTACCTGTCATACCAGAAATCTTTTTATATAACCTGAAGTAATTCTGGAAAGTGATTGTCGCAAGAGTTCTGTTTCTCTGCGCTATTTTAATCCGCTCCTTTGCTTCAATTGCCTGATGGAGCCCGTCAGAATAACGCCTGCCGTGCAATATACGCCCTGTAAACTCGTCTACAATCTGAACCTGACCGTCTTCTACGACATAATCAACATCAATATGAAAAAGTTTGTGAGCCCTTAACGCTTGTGTAAAATAATGAATGTATTCAAAGTTTTCTTCGTCAACTATCGCGCCTTGTATAAGATTTCGCTTTTTTAAGATTTCTTCTATGTTGGTTAACCCCTGATTACTAAAAGAAATATTTTTATTTTTTTCATTTAGTTTATAATCGCCGATAACCTCTTCTCCCCGTGTTTCATCGGGATAATCGCCGTTTTCTTTTTTTTCTACTTCACGTAATCCGCCCAAAAGTTTATCAACCTCGGCAAATTTAAAAGTATCGTCCTCTGCGGCTCCTGAAATAATCAGCGGGGTTCTCGCTTCGTCAATCAAGATTGAATCGATTTCGTCTACGATACAAAAATTATGTCCGCGCTGTACACGATGCTCTGTTTCACGGTGCATATTGTCGCGCAGATAATCAAAACCAAATTCATTATTTGTTCCGTAGGTAATATCGCACGCATAATTTTCCTTGCGCTGTACATTATCCATATTGGAAAGAATAGTACCTACAGTTAATCCAAGATAACTAAAAATCGGGCGCATCCAGTCGGCGTCACGGCTTGCCAGGTAATCGTTAACCGTTACAACATGGATGCCATTTCCAGGAATTGCGTTAAGGTAGGCGGCAGCAACAGACATAAGGGTTTTACCTTCGCCTGTTTTCATTTCTACGATCTTACCCTGATGTAGGACAACACCGCCTAAAATCTGCACATCGTAGGGACGCTCCCCAATCGTACGCCATGCCGCTTCTCTTGCCAAAGCGAATGCTTCCGGTAAAATGCTATCCAGGCTTTCTCCGTTTATATGGCGCTGCCTGAACTTTCCTGTTTGTATAGGAAAATCCTGGGCGTCAAGAGACTTTGCCCAATCGTCTTTTTCGTTGACCGCTTTTAATATAGGCTGAAGGGCTTTAACGTCTCGCTCGTTTTGCGAGCCAAACAGCGCCTTAAAAAATTTATCAAGCATGGAAACAGTGTAACAAAAAAAAGATGATGTTTCAATTGGCTTTTATCTTCCTAAATGGTCTTCTTTAATTTATAATGATTTATGCCTATTTTGACTGTTTCCAATTTATATAAACGCTTTAATTTAGAAGCTGGTTTTTTTGCCCGCTTTGGACGATTTGTAAATGCTGTAAATGATATTTCATTTTCAATAGAAAAGAATGAGGCTTACGGTTTGGTAGGTGAATCAGGCTGCGGCAAGACTACTACCGCCCGTTTATTGGTGCGCATGTACGAATATGACAGCGGTGAAATAATTTATCATGAAAATGATAAACCTTTGAATATCGCGGGATTAAAAAACGATGCTCTTAAACAATACAGAGAAAAAGTGCGTTATATTTTCCAGGACCCCGCAAGGTCGCTAAACCCGCGTATGAGTGTTTATGAAGTACTGGTTTCCGGCTGCAGAAAACCGCTAAAAAAAAGAGGAGTCAGCGAAAAGCAGCTGCGCGAAAAGGCGGCTATTATACTTGAAGAAGTCGGCTTACAAACAAGCGATCTTGAAAAACGCCCGTCTGAGTTTTCCGGCGGTCAGCGTCAAAGGATTTCCATAGCCCGCGCTCTTTTAATGGAACCTGAAGTTTTAATCTGCGACGAAGTAATATCCGCTCTTGATGTTTCTATACAGGGGCAGATTTTAAACCTGTTACTTGACATTAGAAAAAAAAGAAATATATCTTTTTTATTTATAGCGCACGATTTAAAGGTATCCTGCTATTTTTGCGATCGCATCGGTGTAATGTACATGGGTGAATTGATGGAAGAAGCGCCGGCGGCTTCCCTTTATAAAGAAGCTTTACATCCATATACAAAACTATTATTTTCCTCTGCGGCAGGGATAGGAGAAGAGCATCAAATAATAAATAACCACAGAGGACACGGAGTTAATAAAGATGATCAAAAACAAAATATTCTTTGCGCCTCTGCGCCTTTGCGAGATAAAAATGTGGATAAATGCTCGTTTGCGCCGAGATGCCCGCAGGCAACCGAGCGCTGTTTTAAAGAACATCCGCAGTTAGTAAAAATTAGCGAAGGACATTCTATACGCTGTTTTAATTTTACTGCGAATTAAAATATTCCAACATACTGCTGTTACCAAATTGCCCGGATACTTTCATCTGAAATTTTTAGTTCATTAAATTTTCCTGATGTATCAAATATATATGAACCAAAAACAACATACTTTCCGTTTTCAAGCCATGCTATAGGTGTACCACCAAAATCATATTCATGTTTTTCAGAAATCAAAATATTATTTTTACCATCATATATATAAGTACCATCATTACCCAACATACTACTTCCGCTGTACTTACCATGATTTTTTCCAGGTGAAATTATGAAAAACTCTCTGGTTATATCTTCAGATTCATAACGATAATTTTTATAACCATCAAAAAAATAAGGATTTCTTGGAAATGTGAGAAGTTTGCTTGAATTTATATTATTTTCATAATTAATATAATCATCTTCAGAGATATTTTCTAATATTCCTGTTTCAATATTAAATGATAAATACCCATCATCATAAGGCGATTTTAAACCAGGATTTCTGGAAAATTGGTAAATTATATGAAAAAATATTTTTTTATTTTGTTCGTCATAGATCGTATTTGATATAAAACCAACACTATATCTACCTCCGTTTACTTGCGTAGGCCAAAGAAAACGAACCGATCTACTATAATGATAAAAATATTTTGTTTTAAACAGCATTGAACTGCTGATAATTTGATTTTCATTCAAGTCAAATACAACTAAATAACATGTATTAGGAGAACGAAAACCTGAATCTCTTATTTCACCGAGAACAACATATATCAAAAATAATAATTGATTATCTTTATCTAAATGCAGGCTATTAATATAACTAATATCTTCCTGGAAAATAACAATTTCTTCCTGCTCGCCGGATAATCTTTTAAGTATAAGACTTGTATTTCTTATACCACTTTGCGCTGCATTTCCATCAATCGATTCATCAACAGGTTCATATCTTGCATATATTATTGTCAGATCTTTATCATCTATGGAAACAGTTCCTTCTTTTTCATATTCTACGACGTCTTTTAAATTATGAAAAATTAAAAAACAATAAGAGAAAAATAAGGTTAAAAAACAAAAACAAATAGATTTACATATTTTTATCATTTTTATCCTCCTTACTATTAATTATATCATTAATTTGTATTATTTTAAATGTATGCTTATAACTTTTTTCACAGGCTTGCGCGAAACCTCCCCTCCGGATGGCTGTAATTTCAACAATCCTTTTTAGTTCATCCAGCGCTAGTATAGTACAGGCGAAACATGCCGCTGTTCAGAAAAACACTGGATGAACCTGCTTTCGGAGCCATTCTGCATCAAAAATGAAAAATGAATTTATTTACCAAGAAAGCTACATGCATTTTTGACGCAGAACATTTATTCTCTCTAATTTTCGTTGCTTGTATACATGTCTCCTGCCGCAGGGAGCTCCAGAAATATTTTTCTGCCCAGCCCCTGCTCCGCCTGTACAATGAAATCTACAATCACTTATACTAGATATAGTGTACCATGACAGCTAACGACACTATAAAAATTTTATGTCTGATACCTTTGCGTATCTGTCACTTTCTATCAATCTTTTAGTTTCTTGACACTTCGCCTTAGCGTAACCTTTTTTATTATTGAATTCTTTGCAAACTAATAATTATTCTTTTAGGTCTTTTCGCCATAGAATAATTAATTGGCATAAAAATAAATTCATTTTCGTATAAAGTCTTAATATGACCAGGTGAACTGCTTGTATTTAATATAGCAACTTTAATAGAAGTATATTGTTCGTTTGGTCTAATAATACCGTTATAATTTGGATTAGGTCTATTATTATGAAAATACATGTTAATATGTAAGATATTATTTTCTCTAGTAGAATCAATATTAATAAAAATAACTTCACTTGTAATAAAGTACATAAAACCTGATGGTATTGATTTATTATTAATGAAAATTAAGCCATTTTCATCTGTTATATACCTTTCTTGTATAACAGGAAATATTTCACTATCTACAAAACCAATAGGTTTAGCCATATTTACTTGATGATATACAATAATATTTTGAATGGGTTCTTTTGTTTCATCATCAATAATTTGTATTTCAACTCCTTTATAGTATGTCATACAACTTAAAAATAATACACCTGTTATAATAATCGTTAACCATTTAATTAAATTCATAATTCTCCTCATTTTATATTGTATCAGTCACCTTTTACATTGCAAAACAAATTAGTTTTCTGATATTACACGAAATTCTCGATTATTTTTATAATCAATTATACGCATATTATTCAATCTACCTTGCAGATATAATAAATGGATATACCAATCATCGCTTATTTTATATCTAAACCACAAAATACCGAAACCAATAGAATCTGTTGGCTCTCCTACTAACTCAACAACTTCGTTGTAAGTCATTCCAATAACAACTTTTGAAAAATCATCAAGCGTATATGATTTAGTTTTTGCTTCAGTTTCCAGCTTTTCAGTTTTTATTGATGTGCACGCTTGTATAAAAATAAAAAATATAAG
>WQYB01000143.1 GCA_009781475.1 Treponema sp. | reverse complement strand
GGATTCAAAATCGAGTATGTCAGTCGGAAGGGGAAGAGCGGTAAACCGTTGGAGTTGCTGAGTTTCTTGGGTGTAGGTTTTCGGTGTTTCGGGTGAGTTCTCTTATGGAGTTCTCTAATTTAATTCTCTTATTGTAATTTTAAGATTTTTACAAGGCTTTGAGATAAAATCAGTCGAGTTCTCTTACAGTTCTCTAATTTGTGCAAAAAATTCGACAAAACCGGGATTTACCTCTAACAATTGCGGCTCTATATAAAAAGCGAAAAAGAACCTAAAAACCTTGTATTTTCAAGGGTTCTAAGTTCCACTAACTACCGTTATTTTCTTCTATTTTCTTCTATCTTCCACGTAGGTTACTCGACTCAAAAGTTAATGGGGTTCAGCACACAATGACTGCTCCCCATTAACTTTTATCGCTTTATAAAACATTTTCTTAATATAGAAGAATCGAAGAGATGTTATTACTCCTTTGGTTATTATGCAACAGTCTTTCCGTTTTTTTGCATCCACTCTTCGGGTGTCATTCCAAACCCATTAATCCATGTAGATTTTGCTTTTTGATATAAAAAATCATTGTCATTCAAAGAAACTGTACTTAAGTAAATTAATGTTTTACAAAACAACCATTGAGAACGCTTCCAAGATACATGACCAGTATGCTTAAATGCTTTTTTTACTCTATCAAACATTTTATCCTCATATGCTTGTGGGTCTATAACTCCATTCTCTTTACTGATTATTTTCATATGAGCTTCTAAATCAATCACTAAATTATCAAAATCTGTTTCTGCTCTAACAGGAAAAGCAATATACTCATCATTATCAATATAACCATATAAATGTAATATAGATGCCGCTAAATCTGAAAGACTTTTTGCTATAACATCATTATATACAGACTTAAAATTACTGTAATCCTTTGTAGCTTCATTGATAAATATCAGGAATCCATAACACGATGATTCAAAACTGCTTATATCACCATCTAAACAATATTTTGTAAACTGTAGTACAGCATCACATTTATGTTTACAAAGTTGCAACTCGCACTCTGTTCTCATTGTTTTACGTGCATAAAAATTTCCTGTTTTAGGTATCAAGGTTCCATTTTTTGTAAATGTAAGTGGTAATCTACATCGGAATCCACCATCTTTATTGCAGTGGTGAGTAGCAAGCAAATTAATTGGGACCATACGCCCATCGATGTTATTATTTACCTCAGAATTATTAACTATTGAATCGTGAAACACAGAATCCATACGATAAGCTATCTTAAACAAGCGCTCGTTTTCTGGAAAAATACTATTATTTATAATCATTCAATAATAATCCTGTTTCTTTCATTATTTCAATGGGTTAAGCATGTTGTTCTACATTGAGTTCACAACGTTATTAATTTCATTAAAAAAAGAATAATTTGCTTCATTTCCTGTTACGCAATATAAATTTATTCCCTTGCTGTTCAAGATAGCACACGTTGATGGTAAATCATATACAGGGTCTTCGTTTTCCGTGCCAAAATAAGCTCCTACAGTTTTTGGATCCATGTAAGAAAACCTAAAATTGTCTTTTTCTTCTACTAATGTATCACGTTTTTTAATAGCAAGGTTCCATGCATTTACAAAGTCTTTTTCCTTTCCAGGTACACACTTACCAATTTCAATTCCCTGATGATATGCATATATAAAGTCAAAATGATTCGAAAAGACAAGATGACTTCCCTCACCGGGTAATAATGTATTTATTAAATAAAACTTATCTTTATAACTAAGTATTTCCGAACGAAGAGATCCAATTGCGCGTCTTATTAAATCGAGTGTTTTTAAACTACGTTTTCCCTTGTAGCAAATTAAAGGGTGCTTTTTTGTAATTGATGGGAATATGGGACTACCGTCCTTACTCTTTGTTACTTCACGTTGTTTTAACAACTTGTTTTCCAAATCATCTATATCCTCAGTTTGCTTTTCTGGTATTTCCAACCTACTGTATGACATTTCAAATATAGCATGAGATAACTCGTTATATTCATTTTCATCCATAGCTAAATGGCTAGTGGGATAGTTTTTATCTTTTTCTATAGAGTCGCTTATTATCTTTAGTTCGTTATATAACTTCGGAGGGAAATGATACTGTTCTAACATTATTGAATTTGGCAGTATAAATGGAGATAAAACAAATTGAAAATGCTGTTGCCTTGAATTTCTAAGGAAATCTTTGAATTCATTTAATATACACCAATCATATAAGTATGAAATTACACGATGGACCATAGTTTGAACACGACCAGGTTCACCGTATTCAAGTTGTTCGAACAACCATGAGGTTGTTTCATAATCTGGAATATAAGCTATAACGCATTCCTTAAGATATGTTTTCGCCTTAGCAAAATCGATAGCATCAAAAATTATCCATGGAATAAATGTTATTCCAACCTCTCCGTTAATGCAAATGTTATTCCAACAAACACGCATTCCGCGGAGTAAAACATTTTTGCCGAATACAATGTCTTTTGGAGCTTTAAATACCCCTACATTTTGAGCAATAATATCACCGCCAAAATCTAACGGTGTATTTTCATATATCCATGTGAAATCATTATCTTTATTAGATTCTTCTTTTAGTTTATTAAAAACAGAGAGGGGCATCCGTGTATGATAGACTGGTGAACTGGCAGTATATGGGATTGCTAATTGATACATCGCATATAATACTCTATCGCTATACTCTCTACGTTTTTCTATATCTACTTCATCACTCCTGAAATAATACTGAAACATACTATTGAAATTATAGTTTTCATCTGCTGCCAAAAAAGCAACGCTTCGAGATTTTGCACGCCCTTCACCAACCTCGATATCCATATATACACTTTGAGATACTGCACCAGTGATAACAGAATCGTCAGCAACAAAAACATGTTTATTGCTAATAAACATAGTTCTTTCTTTTATTGTCATTAACTTCCATTGTCTGTCACTAATCAATGTATCAGAATCAAGTACTTTCTGTCCCATCATTCCGCAAAGCATTCCAGCTGTCCATAATGAGAAACCTTTTCTTGTGATTACTATATAACAGCGTTCGCTCAAAGGTCTATCTGGAGAGTCTTCAAAAAATAAATAGGAAAAAAAACCTTGAATTTTTTCAAAAAGAGCTACGTTCTTAAGGCTTAATATAAAATCGTTTTTATATTTTTCAGAATCAATCAGATAATCACAAGGTTTTGAACACAAAAAAACCCCATCCTTTCATTGTTACTTAGAAACAGTAATGTCTGTAACATTTAAAATTTTGAGTTTAATTAGCCACGGGCGAATATTAAACATGGAGAGAAATGATATCTTTCCTAAATTTTTGTGGAAATTTTGCTTTAAAGACTTTGAGTTCATATGCATCGTCATCCATAAATTGGTGCCGGATGCTCCTCCCCTGTAGGCAGTGGACGTATAGACCTACATTTTTACGTGTTATAATTTGTGATACCTTATCAGTACGAGATGTGAAAGATTATTTTAAACACATCACATTAAAGCCACTATCCCTTCATATATAGTCTTAAATAAAGAAGATATACTATATATTGTGTTTCTATACCGAGCAAACCACAAGTAAAAAACGACTATATTATACGTCATAATATACATTCTGTCAACCCATATTCAAAGAAAAATCAAGAAACCCATATTCAAAGAAAAATCAAGAAAAATCAAAGAGTCAAAGAAGGTAAACCGACAATGTAAGTTAAAGAAAAGATTTCAATATTTTCAATTCTTTCATTTTTAGAATCTATTTCTTAAATAAAAACTCATTCACTGTTGTTGGAGACTTGGCGATTATAATAGCCGTACCCCATAAGCAGATTACGAATCAAATCATCTGCCTTCACACTCACTTTATTATGATACATCGAGATAGAACTTGCTCTAAGCAATGTGATAAGTGTATTTGAATCAAAATCAATTAATCCAAATCTTTTTGCTGTTTCCTTGACTACAGCTTCGTCTAGCATATATATTTCCTCTGGTGGCGAAGTATCATACTCATATCGTTCAAGTTGATCTATTACAGATTTATATGTATTGTCTACGTTTTTTATTGAATGTAACTTCGTTTTTGCTATGTAAATATCTGATGTGTTCATAAAAAGGTGCGGTGAAATTGCGTTATAGTGTTGTTCTTGTATTTTCTCTCTGCTCAGAAACATACGTAATACTACGGGATATGGCTTCCCTCCAGCAGCCGTTGTCAATACTTCAGCTATACGGCAATCTAAAAAACGGGCATTCAACTTCATATAACGAAAAGACAAAAATACCATTTCTTCAATATTCTCTCCGATGAGGATGCTATACCAACTATTTGCTGGTTCTGATATTAGTGAAACACCCTTGTATAGTTTAATAAAAGGTTCCGTTGAATCAGAACCATCCCTTGGTTTCCCTGTGTTAATTTGTAAAACTGAATTACAGAACCCACGATCAACAGAAAATGTTAATTTCCCTGTTAAAGGTTTGTCTCGTTCCGATGCAATTGTAGGATGGAAGTAACAATGATAAATACCTTCGTAAAAAATAAAATCATCTTTACTTCGCTCTGTATCAAAAATGAATTTCTTATTATCCTTGAGTATCCATCTCAAAACAGTAAGTATATCATTTTGACTTTCACCCTGGATGTTTTGCATAACTCTTTGCATATCTGGTTGCATATCCGGTTTTAAGCATTCTGACAACGAAACACTAAGGATGTCGCAAACTTCATATGCTACAGCTAAAGGCATCTTAACCTTCTCGTTCATGTAACGATTTATAGTTGATTGAGATATACTTATAGATTTTTCACTAAGCCTTTCGTTTAATTGCTTAGTTATTTCATTTTGGGAAATTTCATGTTGTTTCATTAGAGTTTCAATATTTTTGACTAGTATTTTATTAATCTCAAGCTCGTACTTACTAATTCCATGTTGAATCATATTAAAAATACCTCTTTTAAATTTGGATATAGAGTGCATAAAGTTGTACTATAAAATCATAATTGACAAATAATATATGCATAATTTAGCGTATAATATGGAGTCCTGTCCATCTATATCAACTAGGATACAATACACAAGATAGCCCGGCTCCCGCCTTGTGGACACATTAAACGTCAAGTATCTCACGTTTTCATATAATTACTTTAAATAGCTCGTTTTTAAGACCAACCGAAGCGTAGCGAAGGGCGGTAGCCTATGCAGC
>WQYB01000142.1 GCA_009781475.1 Treponema sp. | reverse complement strand
TAGTTTATTCAAAGTCTCCAATTGGGGAACCAGTGGTTCCCCAATCTGTTGTCCTAATTAGCCAACCAGTGGTTAGCCAATTGGGAAAGCCAAAAAGAGAACCGGTGGTTCCCCAATTGAACCTTGCTATCCATTGGAAACATTATATTCATCTTATGCGGATTTCTGATATAAATGAACGGCGTTTTTATGAGATTGAAATTGCTAATAATGGCTGGTCATACAGTGAATTTGAAAGGCAGTTCAATTCTTCTCTTTACGAACGTCTTGCTTTAAGCCGTAACAAGAAACGAATAAAGGAGCTGTCAGAAAAAGGTCAAATTATTGAAAAACCGCAGGATTTATTAAAAGACCCGTATATATTGGAGTTTACAGGTCTACCGGAAAAAGCTGAATATACTGAAACAGAATTAGAACAAAAACTTATAGATCACTTACAGCAGTTTTTGCTAGAATTAGGAAAAGGATTTGCCTTTCTTGGCAGACAAGTTCGTTTTACTTATGAAGAAGAGTCCTTTTTTGTGGATTTGGTCTTTTTTAACCGTTTATTGCAATGTTTTGTTTTAATTGACTTAAAAATCGGGAAACTAAAACATCAGGATATAGGGCAAATGCAAATGTATGTTAATTACTATGATCGAAAAGTCAAACTTCCACAAGAGAACCCTACAATCGGGATAGTCTTATGCAAAGATAAAAAAGACACAATGGTAGAAATGATGTTGCCGGAAAAGAACAAACGTATATTTACTGCAAAATATCAGACATTTTTGCCAAGTAAAAATGAACTACGGAAATTATTGGAGCAGAATTAATCAAGGAAGGTAATTTAATGGCAAAGAAAAACGATGAAATCGCAGCTAGCAAGCGGATATAAAAAAAGCGGTAAAACTTGCCAAGGAGTTTTAAGAAATGGCTTTAAAACTTAAAAAGTGGGACGTAACTGAACACATGGATAACGAGGAGTTTATTTCTGAATACCTAAAAGCGGCTTTTGAAAGCGGAGACACCTCTGAAATCACCGGAGCTTTGAGTGATGTCGCTCGTGCCCGTAATATGACTGACCTTGCCGGGAAAATGGGTATCAGCCGACAAGGGCTTTACAAAACCCTGTTTGAAAACGGCAATCCTGAATTTGCTACCATACAGAAGCTCATTACTGCTTTGGGGTTACAAATGAGTATTATTGTGCCTGCTAAAACTGCTAGAAAGCGGGTGCTTGCTAATTCACTTTCTTAAGGCTGAAGTAGTCTGTGTATTTATATTTATTTTATTATCAAAATGATATTCTTACAAACTAACTTAGAACAGTAAGTATCTTTCCATATTTACCAAGTCCTTTTACTTCCTCATTAACATCCCTAGATCTATCACAATCAATCCAGTCTGATAAATCTGATTGCTTGGAATCTCTATCGGATTTTTGAATACGTAAAGGTTCTTTAAACATAATTTCTGTAGCAGTATTTTTTGGTATAGACCAACCTTTTTTAGGTATTTCCTTGTTCTTAATTCGCATAGCTTTTTGAGATAGGCAGCAGAAATCTATCTTAGAATTAGAACTAATAATTATAATTATGAAATCATCCGTAAGTTCAGCGTATCGAATTGCTGTAGCAGTCAAAGATGTATTACATAATTTTGCTATATCAATTATTCCATCTAATCCTTTCTCAAATTTCCAAAGATTTTCCTTAAACATATCCTCTGGCATCAAAAGGCTTGCGGCAAAAATATCAGCTTCTCTTTCATGTTGATCTGATGAGAAAAAATTAGCATTTGATTGATGTATATTTGTAGAATTAAAAAGAAATTCTGAATGCCCATCTAAAAAATAATGTCCAAGTTCATGAGCAATACTAAAATTTTCAAAGCCTTTATTGGAATAAAATGTTGAATACATAATACCAAATTGATCACCAACTTTTAAGAGACTCCCAGATATACCTTCAAAACAATCATCTTTGGGTTTCACTTCAATATTTTCATTTTTAGCGATTTTTATCGGATCAATAGGGAATTCAGTAAATCCATGTTTATATACTATTTTTTCTGCATGATTTTTTATCAACTTTTGTTCAAGTGGTTTCATTACTTTAGTATTCCGATTAGCAAGTATTTCTGCAAAATTTTCCAATAGCTTTCTGTCATCACCTGTTATTTTATCTAAGTGTCTAAAAAGTGCATCTTCTGAATTTAATACTGTTTGAGGTTCATTTACCCTTCCTAATAAATAGTCAGTTGTAACCCGTAAAGCACTGGCTAAACTACGTAATGAAGCAAAAGAAGGTTTTCTTGCATTAGTTTCAAACTGAGCAATAGAGCTTATTGGGATTCCAGATTCAATACTAAGCTGATTTTGGGTCCATTTAAGACTTTCTCTAGCCTCTTTTAACCGCTTATAGAAAAAATCATCCATATTGTTGCTCTTTAGCAATAAACATGTTAATAGGTATTGACATTATCTTCCTCTTATTATATTATAGCATTAACAGTTATTACTGTCAATATATTCATGGAAGGAGGTATAAATTTTTTAATGGAATAGGCGTTGCCTATTAAAAAAGTTGGGCAACAGGGTTTTGCAGGTCTGTTGCCCAGAAAACACAATTCCCCGTAGGAATAGCGTGATGAACTCTAAGTCTGCCAATTCTATGCATTATTGTCAAGCATTACTACGGGACAGGAGGCCAATATGGCCAAATCTCATTCTCACCATATCGTTCCTGCTTCACAGGGAGGTTGGAACGTCAAACGGGCGGGTTCCGGTAAAGCGATTATTCATACCGAAACAAAAAAACAAGCAGTTGACTTGGGGCGGGAAATAAGCCGTAATCAAGAGACTGAATTCGTGATCCATGGAAAAAACGGAGTTATCCAGCAAAAAAATTCTCATGGAAACGATCCCAGGAATATTCCTGGATAAGGAGGCACAAATGACTAGATGCAAAGCAACGCGTAATCTTGAAGTACATCATATTCGGGTTGATGGTGGAAACGGGAAAGAAAATGCTCGTGTTTTATGTCAGCCTTGCCATGAAAACACAAGTTCTTATGGTTCTACTGGACATAAGTCACCACCACCATTCTCTGAAACAACTAAAGCCGAAGCTTTAAGACATTCTGGTAATCGTTGTGAATGTGAAAAACAAAATTGTCATTCATAGGAGATGAATTATGGCAAGAATCGTTTCAATTTCTCAAGCCAAGAGCATGATCCGACAGTTACAAATTCAGCAGAAACAAGCTGTAAACCGATATAATCATGCTGTTCGTTCTTACAACCAAAAGGTTAATCAAGCTATAAACAAGTACAACCAAGAGGTGGACCGAATTAACCAGAATAATTAGGAACATGGGGATAATCCAACTATAAAGGAGGATTATCCCTTTTTTGCAACAAGTACAATTCTCATAAATTGTTCATGATTTAAAAAATTTTTTTTCAAGGAGAATAAAATGGCATTGATTGATACATATCGAAATAACATGAATAGAAAACGTGAAGAATTATCAAAATTATCTCAAGATAAATCGAATCTAAGTGCCAAGATCCCACCACTAAATTCTAAAATTATTTCTGCAAAAAAAGCTGTTTCTCAAACAAAATCATCATCAACAATCCAATCAAAGCTAAGAGAAATTGAACAAGCACATAAATCGCTTGCTGATATTGATAAAAAAATCGCTGATATTGATAAAAAATATTCCTCTAAAGAAAAGGAATTCATTAATGAAGAAAAAAGATTCAAACTAGAAGAAGAAAAGGTGAATAAAAAACGTTTGCAAGATAATGAGCGTCAACTAAGAACAATAACCCAATCTCTACAATACCAAGATTATATGCAAAGACATTTATCAGCAGAAATTAATATGTTAAAAAAAGTACCAGAAAAAATAACCGTACTATTTTTTGCTACCAACCCAAAAGATACCAGTAGGCTTCGTTTAGATGAAGAAGTACGTTCCATACAAGAAATGATAAGAAAATCGGAACATAGGGATTCTATATCCTTTGAAAGTCGTTGGGCTGTACGTTCATTTGATATACTCCAAGCAATTAATGAATTAAATCCGGATGTTATACATTTCAGCGGTCATGGGGCAGCATCTACAGAATTAATACTTGAAAATACTGATGGAAGTGCAAAATATATTCCAAAAGAAACTATAACACAAACAATTATGACATCTTCAGACAAAATACATTTAATAATTTTTAATACTTGTTTTTCAGATGAACAAGCTCAATTAGTGAAAGAACATGTGGATGCTGCCATTGGTATGGTAACTTCCATTAGTGATTTGGGTGCATGTATATTTTCTGCTCAATTTTATTCATCTCTTGGTTTTGGTTTGACTCTAAAAAAGGCATTTGATCAGGCAATTGCTGCATTGGCACTTGATAACCCAAATGATCACAATACACCAGTACTTTACGTTAGAGACGGGATTGATCCTGATAATATGTATATTGTTAAACCAAAGAAAGATATGTTATAGTATCACTTTTTAATTTTTTTTACAAAATCCTCTTTAAGCTTTTCTACAGATTCCTTCACTTTATTGCTATATTTTGCAAGGACATCAGCGGTATCGTCATATTTAATATTATCTGGAGTAAAAAGTTGATATATTTCTATGTTAAAAACACAAGCCAATTTTATTAACATATCTGGTTTTACAAAGTTCTTACCTTTTTCTATATTACAAATAGTGTTTGATGAGGTTTCTAACATATTAGCCAAATCGTTCTGAGTCCATTTGTTCTCATTACGATAATATGCTACTTTTTTACCAAAATCACAGATTAATTCTTGCTTAGTCATTTTATTTCCACTATATAAAGCATTTTGTAGGAAACAAAAGAATTTGACAAACAAATACTATTTGTATATGATACAAGTGGTATTTGTATTCAAAATTTTGGAGAATTCTATGCCCCAAGAACAGCAAGAGTTTGTATTTGAACCGATAAAAGGCTTCCCATATCTCCACTGGAAGGGGAAACAACCCTATACAGGAACACAATACTTCCCTGCTAAAAGCAATGCTTGTATCGGAGAAGAACAAGACGGCTGGATTAACCGTTTGTATTGGGGAGATAATCTTCAGGTTATGAGCCATTTATTGAGAGAGTTTAGGGGTAAAATAGACCTTATTTATATTGACCCACCATTTGATTCAAAAGCCGATTATAAAAAGAAAATTGAGTTACGCGGGATAAAAACTGAAAGTGATTTTTCTGCTTTTTAAGATAAGCAATATGGAGATATTTGGTCGAATGATGAGTATTTACAGTTTATGTATCAAAGGATTGTTATTCTAAGAGAGTTACTATCAGAAAAAGGATCTATATACATTCATTTAGATGAAAAAAGAGCC
>WQYB01000141.1 GCA_009781475.1 Treponema sp. | reverse complement strand
TTACTCGCTTCAACCTGATAATAAATAGTTATCCTGTGTTGAGAAAATACAATTCAAGTTTTTTATGCCGACTCGTTTAAGACTTAAGGTTGTAAAACGGTTTAGATTGTAACCAGCCTGCTGGAGCAGTGATTATATTAGCGTTGTAAGTTATCTGTTCGGGAAGAAGGGATTTTTTCAAGTATCGATCTTGTATCTTTTTGAAGAAATCGGCATATTTTTTAGGTTCATAGCGGACTGGTTTTGCGGGACAATAATTCCAAGTTTTTTTAGGACAGAGTTGATTTAATTTTGTTGCTATAGGAGCAAGGTCGCTGTCACCGGAAAAAATTAAAGCCGTATCGAATGAATTTATCTAACACGGCATCAGCAAGCGATATTTATATCTGTCTTTTTTTCATGGGATTGAAAAAGAGTAAGACATTTAGGGCATTTTCTATCTCTGATGGTGAACTTTCCCAATATATCTTTTACGCCTACGGTGCGCATAGCGTGAATATAAAGCAAGTGTTTTTTGACTTTATCCGGTTTTCATGATGCGATAGCGGAAAAATAATAGATTGTTTGAATTACTTCGTTTTTTTGATTGATCAGACGTTTTGATAATTCCATCAAATTAAGTCATCGACAGTTGGGATGTGCGTATTGTAGGGTGCTATGATAAAGGTTGAAACCATCAATATAAACACTGATCCTTTTCTTCACTGGCGTTGTTTGATCCATGGTGATCCTCTTATGGACAAAAAAAATGCCAGGCACACTGCCCGGCAGGGGCAAGCATGTCTCCCTATGGTTGACGAATTTAAGGAAAATTATTGTACACGCCGCTGATGCAACTTGTGTTTCAATAGTGCTTGATAGAGATGTTTTACTTTTATTCAAAAATCCCTAAAAACTCGTTCCATTGCGTCATTTACCGCATTCTCAGGAAATAATTTATGTTGAAATTTAGTGGTTTTTAACTCTTGAAAAATGGAAATATATACGATATATTATTGATAATTGATAAAACTATAAAATCGATGGAGGCAAAACTGATGAAATCAGTTTTTTGGGGGAATTACAAGGGAGGCGTTGGAAAGACGACAAGCACATTTCAAATAGCGGCTCATTTTGCAGATAAGGGCAAGAAAGTACTTCTTTTAGACCTAGATCCGCAGTGTTCTCTCAGCAACATCTGCTGTAAAGGTATCAACACATCAGTGGAAAAACTCAAGGTTGATGAAACATTTAATTATATACTAGAACTTTATGTGAAGGAAATCGGTGCCAGTAAAAAATTCGCCTTCCAAATAATGACAGGCACTGTTTGTACCGAAACAAAAAACCATTTAAAAGGAACTATAAAGCATTTTAAAAATAATTGGAAAAATAGTGACTTGTATTTTATTCCTTCAAGCCTTAGCTTTACAAATGCTCGTATAAATGAACTAGCCCAATTTATGAATGCAAACATGTTTAATATTTTTCTCATAAAGCAGTTTCTTTCTGATGTTCAAAGTTTAGGTCAAGATAATGATGGGAACCACATACCATTGTTTGATTATGTTTTTTTTGACTGCCCTCCAACTACAAATATACTAACACAAAGCGTTTTTTTGGCATCCGATTATTATATTATCCCAACTATTTGTGATGAAATTAGTACAAAAGGTGTTCCCGACTACATAACGGAGATCGAAAAAACCCGTAGTAAATTTAGCTTGCATGACGAGTTAAGAGGTGTGCTGATAGAGAAGGCGTTTCCTATAAAGCCCCGTTTGGTTGGCGTGTTTGAAACGTTGTACAAGAATAGGGCAGGTATTACACTTAATTACGAACAGATTGCATCCCTGGACAGGAACATTGGGAGTTTTGAATCTGTTTTGTCGCAAGCAAAATTTGCTACACATCGTTATAATACATCTGCGTTAACCACACAGCATATTTTTAACGAAACAATCTTCCACAAAGATGCTCGTGCTTCTGGTGAAAGTGTTGCAAAAAACACGGCAAATGCATCTCTGACTGAGGAATACCAGGATTTGGCATCAATACTTATGACGATGGTATAGAGAGGATTTCAAATGTTGAGAAGTCAAAACAACATAAGAAAGGATTTATTCTATGTGTATGATGCTTTATACACATCCATCAAACATGATGGCGTATTATTTGAAAAATTAACTAGCAAGTTGAAACATACGCCAGAACAAGTGCGACAGGCTCTAGGGCTTGATGATGAGCATACTGGTCAAAATAGACCAGAGCAAAAAATTAAAAGGGAAGAGCGTACACAAAACATTAAAGATATTGATATGCTCAGGACATTTTATTACAATGAGTTAAAGGTTATATTTGAGAATTCTCTTGAAGAGGAGAAACGCACAAAAAAACTAAATTCAATTTCGCTTGATGAGTATAAAAGGATGTATTCTATCATTTCAAGCGTGCCAATAACAAAAGGTACAAGCAGAAAGGATATTCTTGATAGTTTACGTTATTACTTCGATGATGAAGCAAGAACAGCTAGCTTAATAAAAAATAAGTATTAGTATTATTTGTTCTAAAGCAATGAAACATTGGAATAAATTATATTTATAAAAATGTGGAAAAATATATATAAAAATACTGGTCAGGTTAGAATTGACAAATAATGGCGTTTCTATGATTTCTTCCATTGCTACAATAATCAAGAAATATTCCGCTTTTTACAGTACTGACATAAGGTATTGTATCCGTTGTCTCTCTGGATTACAGTAAAATGCCGATTTAGGTTCTATCAATCATCAAATATGGACAACCTTGTATTAGCTTTAATAACATCATCAAGAGTACGGAGTATATGTTTTTTTATAGATTCTGGAAGATTCTCAATAATATCCATTCGTTTAGTCCAACGTCTGGATATAGTAATTTCTGTAGTTTTGTGTTCAACGCCTAAAATTTCATTAATCTTAACTCTTAATATGGATGCCATATCCAAAAGTGTAGTGACCATTAGGTGGGATCTGCCAGCTTCATAAGAGGATATTGACTCTCGGGTCAATCCGATTTTATCACCTAGCTCTTTCTGGGTTATCTGGAACGGCGTATATTGGAAAGTGGACAGCGAAGCATTGATCTACTCTAAAGGGCTTGAGATCGTGTGGATCATCTATATCAGAAATAAGCAAAACCGCTGATTACAGGGAAAAGCTTTTGTTGAAGGAGCGAGTTCTCCCTTTTTTTAATAACTGTGTTATAAAAAGCGTTGCCTTAATAATATCAGCTTATAACCCTCAAACATATCCAGAATCTACAGCATTAAACTACGTTTATCATAAGTAATCCTAAATTTCTTTATCAAGCTCATTGCCGCTTTTAACAGATTCCCAGCAGAATCATTAAAATATTGTTCGCTGCAATAATGCTGAAAAAGTTTTTCTCGTTTTTCCAGCCATTTTGCAGGTTCAAAAGATGCTTTATATATTTCATAATATTTCTTATTAAAATTTTCTTTAATAAAACTGTAAGACAACTTCTGAATGGCAGAAAAATCATTTTCTTTTTGCGCAATATCCAAAAGTAATTCATTCCATAAGTTATTTGAATTATAATCCTTTATTTTTTTCTTGTTCTTCAAAAAGTCATTAATTAGTTTTTTTGCTTTTTCATACATCTTTTTATTAATCATCTTTTTAACTGCTTTATGGCGGAATGATTCAATCTGAATATTGTTTTCAATTACAGCCCATGCTTTCTTCTCCTGATCAAGACAACGATATTATCTGATTTTATATCGTAAAATGTTTTTTGCTTCCAATGAACTTTTATCTTTTATATCATTTAATAATTTATCTTTTATAACGATAAATGTTTTAGTATTTATAGATTTTTTAATTTCCTTAACTACATCCTGAAAACCATAATAAAAATCTGTTTCTTTGTATTTCTTCTTTGATATTTCTGAAAGACAATAGTCAAATAAATCTTTCTTATCGGTATATTCCAATGCGTCAATAATTATATCAAAGGGATCAGATATATAATGATTGGAAAAAGCTAATGAGATATCTTCATCGACATTATATAAAAATCTTGAATATTCCTCGATACAAGATTTGCAAATTAAAATAGCTTCATTATATTGTTCATGCTCTAAATATTTATTTGCTTTATTAAACCATTGATCCAGTACATCAATAGTCATCCAATCTTCATAAGTGTGCTCATTTTCATCGATAATAACAGATTCGAGTGACTTTCTTAACATCATTGAATATTTGTTGTTGTTTGTGTTATCAATATTAGAGGAAAATTCCAAATAAACTGCATTCTTTAATTCAGGGTTATATTCTGATTGGGCAATAATAAATTCCCGGAGTTTTTCTGCCGGTATATTTTTTAAGAAATCATCAAGTTGCATATTATTTTTCTCTTCTTTTCATTTTCCGTTATTCTTTTTTTATAGCTTCCTCAACCATAGGAATATGTTTGCAAGGTGAATAATGACTGGGACAGGAACATGAGAACTCCGTTGTATTCTTGCCATTTGTGGTAATTCTAATGATATAAACGCCATAATCACCTTGAAACTTTGCTTTCCATTTATTTTCCGTTAATTGCCGTAGTTCTTTTATTCCGTACATTATTGTAGTTTACAATAAAAACAACAGGATTTGTAGTAATTATTTATTATTTTTTATTCGACATTAAACCCTAAACTTTTATATCCCTTCAACCTTCTTCCGTACATTTTTAATAATACCGGTTCTTTTTCATCAACATAATCATATACACGTATTTCACTCTTTCCTTGAAAAGTACGGTTTAATCGACCTGTGTATTGTATTAGCATGCCTCTCCACGAAAAAGGAAAAACCAGAAATAAAGTGTCCAGATTTGGCAAGTCAAAACCCTCTCCAAGATATTTTCCGGTAGCAAGAATAATTCTGTTTTCATTTTCTGGAGTATGCGTACCTTTGGTACGATGAATTGAATCCATGATTTCTTTCAATTGTTTTTTTCCAAGTCCGCCTTTTAAAATAAAAAGAGAAGCTACATGTTTATCTAAATACTCTTTTAAAATATCCAAATGTTCGAGTCGTTCACTTAATACAAGGCATTCACGCCCTTCTTTGTACGCATCAAGAATATCCTGAACAATTAGTTTATTTCTTTCTTCATTTGTGTAAAGACAGCGGAATATGTCCTGAATAGCAAGAGCTTTTGCGCTTTCTGCATCTGTTGCAAGTTGTTCATCAGGCATACAAAAACCAGTTAGACGAGGAAATATTTTTTGAATAAAAGCAGGCGCATTTTGCAACGTAGTTTCCCGCGCATAACGTGTATTGGAATAACGAACTTCTCCCAAATTCATCAGAACTATGGGATGTTGTCCGTCTTTGCGAATTACTGTTGCGGAAAGACCTAATCGGTAATAAGCAGGACATTTCCTGATTATTTGTTCAAAAGATGATGCGGAAACATGATGGCATTCGTCAACTATTATCTGACCATAATCCGCTACCCAGTCTTCAACTTTA
>WQYB01000140.1 GCA_009781475.1 Treponema sp. | reverse complement strand
GCTTTTACAATTACCTTTTCACGTTTGAAAAAACTTTGTACAGTTTCTTTTAAACCGCTGCCTCGTTTGTAAGTAGTATAAATCTTACTAAGATTATCTATTTTTATAATTTTTTCACCGCTCATTTTTACCCTCCCACTCCTTCGTATAATCTAACCATATATTGATACAGCCAAAAACCAAATAACATAAACAACACACACGGAACAACAGCGATTAAAGCGATTGGATCAAGCCTGCCTAGCAAAGCGCTTGCTGGAAAAAATCCGATCATCGCTACAGGTATAACAAAAGCTGCAATAACCTGTACTGCTTTTGGAAAAATCGTAACAGGATATTTTCCGAATGTCATAATGCTGTCGAAAATTTCCGGTATGCGGGAATTTCCAACCCATTTAAAAGAAGTTGCAGCCATTATCATTTGCATCCCTGCCATTACAGCAAAACCTGCCGCAAATAATAAAAGAAATTGTGGAATAACCGCAATCGAAACAATTCCTGTTTGTGATACAGAAAAACCAAATAATACAGCACCGCCGATTATTAATCCTGCGCTGCCTGCATCAAAATTTGTTACGATTAAAAAAAGCAGCGGGTTTACAGGACGCAGTAAAACAATTTCGAAGCTGCCTTCTCTTATATGCTGCATTGTTGTCCACAACACACCGCTGAACATAATGCAGGCAAGTCCGTTTGACATTGTAAAAACTGACTGCATCAATAATACTTCGTAAAAATCCCAGCCAGGAAAACTAGCTCCCGCGCGGTAAATGAGTATTGTTACAAGCGGAAATAAAATATTAAACCCAAGCGTAATAAATAACGACAGCAAAAAATTGAGTCTGTATGTTAACTCTCTCGCGATTGCCGTTTTTATACACTCTATGTATATAATAAAGTACTTTTTCATTTCATCTCCATTAAATTAAGAATTTTACCACGGAGTACACGGAGTTTCACGGAGGAATGGCAATATTTTTGTACGAAACTCTCCGTGTTCCTCCGTGTCCTCTGTGGTTTTTTATTCTTATTTATCACTAAGCGCCAACTGCCGTGAATTGTTTTATCGCGGCTTTGTACATTAATTCAGATACAACGAACATTATTAAAACCGCGGCTGCCTGAATCGCAACTATAACAGGGATCGATAAATTGATGTCACCTAACGAATAATTTCCCAAAAATACCATTGCGGGAACATACATCGTATACTGAAACGGCAGGAAAAATTGCACAAACTGTAATGGCAATGGAAAGAAAACTAACGGAATTAACATTCCGGAAAAAATACTTCCCAGAAGCGCATAAACAGATCTTATTCCTTCCGATTGCACAAACCAAAACGATGTCATACCAATACAGTAATTGACAAAAAAGTTCATCAAAAACGCAAGCGAAACAGAAAGTATAAACCAGCCGTAGTGCGCAGGTCTCATGTCAATTTTAAAAAGCAAAGTAAAAATTAAAAGGCACGGTATAAACTCTACAAAAAAGCCAAGTGTTCTGTGTCCGATTTTCTGCGAAAGAGCAAAGAAGCGATGGTTCAACGGACGCAATGCGAAGGTGAGGAACTTGCCTGTACGAATGAGCATAGACAAGTTCCAGTCCGCAAAATCCATGGTAAGATAGCCGATCAATGCCGTTACGCCAAAATAACGTATCATCTGTGAGTATTCGATACCGTTAAGCACTTCCGCGCCGCCGTAAACGGCAGTCCAGATAAAATACAAAACTATAAAGTGTATAGGACCGACTAATATCGATACCATGGAGTGTGTGCGGTACGCTCCCCATTCTTTGTAGGTAACAAACGCCACCGCTTTACACACATCAAACTTTTGTTTCAAGACATTCAAAGTAAACCTGACCAGATTATGTTAATAACATTGAACAGCGCTTTTGACCACCAGCCTTCTTTTGCGAACGGCACTATCCACGCCGCTACAAGTTCTTCCTGAGGATCGACGTATAACGAACAAGCCCCTGCTCCTTCGTGGTTGAATGTTCCCGGCGAAAAAGTAAACGCAGGACCGTTTCGCATATCAAAGCCTACACCAAAACCTCTGTCTTTATCATTTGCTCCCCAGCAGTAGTTTGGCATATTGTGTATGGCGAACGTTGTCATTTTTTCCGCAGCTTTTCTGCCGAGTATACGAACGCCGTCAAATGTACCTTTGTATAACATCATGTTACCAAAACGGTTAAGGTCGAAAGATGTGCCGTTCAATCCGCCGCCAGTTGATGGAATTTTTAAAATTTCGCCTATCCAATGCGGCTGATATGTACCGTTTTTTATATCACTGATATATTTTTCGTCATTATCATCTGATACAACAATGCGTTCTACCATCTCCGGTGTGCAGTCAAACAATGTGTCTTTTAATCCAAGCGGTTTACAAATATTATCTTCGATATATTTGTGAGACGACATACCTGTAAGTTTTTCGATAATCGCTCCTATTACAATAAAACCAAAACTGCAATACGCCCATTCTGTGTCAGGTTTAACACGAAGACCGTTTCCGATAGTGCCTAACGCAGCTGTTAGCCAGTCAAACTCGCCGTCTTCTTTTTTATGCAGCTTGTATGCGTTATCAATCATGTCCCAGTAGTTGGTTTGATACTTGTTATCAAAACAGCCGCCGTCAGCGTGCAAACCTGATGTATGAGTCAGAAGCTGAAAAATCGTAATGCCGTTATACGGCGGAGTATCAAACTGAGGCAGGATTTCGCCTACCGGTACATCAAGCCGTGTTACGCCGTCTTCGACAAGTTTCATTAACGCGACTGCCGCAAAAACTTTTGTAACAGAAGCTATCCAGCGGATCGAATCAGGCTGAACTGCCTCGTTACTTTCCTTACGAAAAGATTTTTTTCCGATACCGCCGTGCGCGAAAATTTTTCCTTTGCGTGAAATACAATATGTCGCGCACTGGATTTCGCCGTCATCAATGAGGCACTGAAAATGATTATTCAGCACATCAAGCCGTTTTTCATTGTAACCGATGTCTTTCGGTTTACAATCAACTTTTCCTTGTGTGTAAAGCATTGTTTACTCCTTTTAAATTAACCCGCTCCATATTACATATTTAGTTCTGTGTATCGGAATAATATTAAATTCCCCTTTGTAATATGGAAGAAACACCGAAGCTATAAAACCCTCTTTTGGATCGACATAACTCCAGCAAACACCCGAACCTTCATGACCAAAGGTGCCGACTGTCATTTGATTAAATGGTTTTCTGTTCATCACTTCAAAACCAAGTCCGCAATCGTGAATTTCGTCCGCACCCCAGCAATAATTTGGAAACTCCACTCTGTCCAAATGATGATGAATAATATTTTCTACAGATTTTCTGCCGATTATCCTTGTGCCGTTTAACGATCCGTTATTAAACATCATCTGCGAAAACTTATTTAAATCGCCAAGTGTGGAATACAATCCCCATCCTGCATTCGGCAGTAATGACCACCCTTTTTCTTCCTTCTCTTCTTCTTTTGTCTGCGGAATTTCCCATTCTGTACTTACACATACCCTGTTAAAATATTCCTTTGGCAGATCATAAAAAGTATCATTCATTCCAAGCGGCTTTACGATATTTTCCAGGATAAAATCCTCGGCGTTTATACCGCTTATCTTTTTGATTATCTCTCCCAGAAAACAAAAACCTAAAGATGAATAAGCCCATTGGGTATTTGGCTTGCAATGAGGAGGCTGCGTGAGCATTGCTTTTATCCAGTTGCTTTCGAATTTGTCTAAATGATTAACCCAATCGTTTTCGTACGGAGTTTCAAATGCTCCGCCGTCCGGCAGTAAACCGGATGTATGCGTTAACAAGTTATACACCGTTATTTTTTTATGCAGCGGTGTATCAAATTCATTTAAATGCTGCGCAACAGGATCGTTTATATTGATATAACCTTTTTCCGCAAGCTGGAATATTGCAACTGCCGTAAAATTTTTTGTTATCGATGCAATCGGTCTTATGCTGTCCGGCAACAGCGGCTTTTCCGGTTCACGGTAATCCAGACTGCCAATAGCGTTATTCGCAAATAATTTTCCTCCTCTCATTAAATGGTAAGAACCGCCTTGTACAATTTTATCGTCTATCATGCGTATGATAAAATCATTCAGCCTGTCGATATAAAGGCTTTCGTATCCCGCTTCTTCCGGCGTATACGGCACTTTTCCTATTGTTAATTGTTTATTCATAGAAACTCCTTTTAAGTTAACATAAATCATTCTTCATGTTAAAAATGAACTTTTCCGGTCATTTAACATGTTTGGGTGTTTTCTTTAATTCCCTGCTGAACCGCGCGATAGACATACCAATTTCGTTTTTCTTGCGCAAATATTCCGAATGATCCGTTACAAAAGCATTCTCTTTGCTTTGAGACAAATAGTTCTGCCACTTTTCATTTGAAAGACTGCCGTCTTCCAGTGCGGCTAAAACAGCGCAGCTCGGTTCGTTTGTGTGACTGCAATCGTTAAAACGGCAGTTGGAAAAAAGTTCTTCCACTTCCGCGAAAGCAAGGCTGATTCCTTCGCTTGAATCCCAAAGACCAAGCTCGCGAATTCCAGGTGTATCAATTACTAGCGCCCCGGAAGACAAACGAAAAAGCTGACGGAAGGTAGTCGTATGTTTTCCTTTACTGTCATCTTCACGTATTTCTTTTACCTCCATTAAACTTTTCCCTGCAAGATAATTAAGCAAGGACGATTTACCAACTCCTGATGATCCCAAAAACACAATAGTTTTTGCCGGCTCCAAAAACGGCGTTAACTCATCAATACCAAAACCTGTTTTATTACTTATTGTAATAACAGGTATGTCTCTTGCGATTTTGCGCACATCATTTATCATCGCAGTTGGATCATCTACAAGGTCTGCTTTTGTTAAAATAAAAACAGGAAATCCTCCGCCTTGCAGCGTCGCTGTCAAATACCTTGAAAAGCGGTTTAAATTAAAATCATGGTTTAATGACGACATTATAAACACATAATCAAAATTAGCGGCGCTCACCTGCTCCCGCACATTTTTCGCGTAACTTTCAGCGTGTCCTAAAAAATCCACCCTTGAAAATTTTGAACGGCGCGGAAGCACGGCATCAACTAACGACGACCCTAACTCGTTGTATCGAATAACGACAAAATCACCTACAACCGGGTACTCCTCATTACTATGATGAAAGCTCCCTTTAATTTCTGCGGTAACTTCGCCAAGCTCGCATACAACTTTAAATCTGTCACGCTGCGATTCAATAACCCTTGCGGGAATGTACCTGACCACTTGCAAGTGGTCAGGTTTTTTGTCCTTAATTATTTCCTGTGCGGCAAGGAAATCCGCACCCGTAAAGCCATAATCTATTAGATTGATTGACATGAAACTCACTCCTAAAAATTTTTTGGTTAAAATCTCTTCCCAAAATTTCACACGGAGGCACGGAGGCACAAAGTGTTTGGGAAGCAAAGATGCCGCAAGTGCAAACTTTGGTTTGGAGGTGAGAAATT
>WQYB01000139.1 GCA_009781475.1 Treponema sp. | reverse complement strand
TCTTCGACAAGTTTCATTATTGCAACAGCTGTAAACACTTTTGTTATAGAAGCAATCCATCGGATCGAGTCCGCCTGAACGGGAGTATTGTCATCGGTACGGAAAGAATATTTACCAACACCGCCGTGTGCAAAAACCTTACCCTTACGTGAAACGCAGTATGTAGCGCATTGTATTTCACCGTCATCGATAAGGTGCTGTAAGTGGTTGTTAAGTACATCAATCCGAATCTCATTAAAACCAACGTCATACGGTTTACAATCAGTTTTTCCTTGAGTTAAAAGCATAAATATCTCCTTGTTTGTTCAATTTTTCAATATAACAATATTGAAAAATAAAATAATGAACATTTTTGGTTATTTTAATAGCAACCTTTACAATAGTGTAGTATTTTTCTTAAAATATGATCAATAGAGTTTTTAAATATTTTTGATTATTTTATACAAAATAGACAAAATTATTATTATATTTGAGTTATGAAAAGAATAATTATAATTTTATTAACATTTTTTCTAGTCTTGTCAGGGTGTTTATGCAGCTTAAGCTGCTCACCCAAAACAGACAAGCCGGTAATGGAATTGTGGGTTTCGGGTTCGGAAAATGTACGCCTTATCTTTGAAAAGTTAATAGAAGAATTCAACAAAGATAGTGAGTACAACCATCATGGAACTGCAAAACTCAGGTATCAGCTTCCATGGCAAAGAACGCAGGCTGCCAGAGAAAGAATGCTCATGTCGTATAGATCCGGCCAGCGAAGCGCCGGCATTGATCTTTTGGAATTTAATGAATGGGAATTGTCTATTTTTGTCCAGGAAGCCGGCGAAAATATGTTTCATAATATCGATCTTACAAAAATCCCTAATATTTCGAATCTAAGCATTCCGCTGCCTGCAAACAGCCGTTTTGTTATCCACTACCGCGGAACAACTGTTGTAATGGCATATAACTCTGACTATGTGACGAATCCTCCTGTTACTACAAAAGAATTAACGGCATGGATAAAAGCAAATCCAGGACGCTTTGCATACAATACTCCTGACACCGGCGGAGCCGGAGCTTCATTTGTTTTAACAAAACTTTATAATCCCCTACCGCAAGAAGCATTAGTTTCTCTTGATGAAAAATGGATCGCGCAATGGGCTGAAGGATGGGAATACTTAAAAGATATACATCCCTACTTGTACAAAAACAGAGGCAGAGTGTTTTATCCTCACAGAAACCAAGGTTCATTGGATCTTTTGGCAAGCGAAGATATTTGGATGACTCCTGCATGGGCGGATCAGGTTATCATGGGTGTAAAAAGAGGAACGCTTCCTGCGAGTATAAAGATTTATCAGTTAGACGATTATCCGTACACAGGTTCGATTCAATTTATGGGTATACCGGTTTTCGGCGGTAATGCAGAAATTGCTCATTCATTTATAAACTTTTTACTTTCGCAAAAAGCGCAGAATATTCTTTTGGCAGACATGGCTGCAGTTCCTTTAATCCATCTTGATATGCTTGATCCAAAAGAGGTTGAATATGTAAAAGATTTGGATATCAATGCTTTTAGAAGCGTGCGCATTGGAGCTTTACAGGCAGAGATGTATAAAATTTGGGATAATACTATTGGCAGTATTAGAGAATAGTTTCTTTATAAATGCCTTGCGGAATAATTACAGAAAAAACACTTCCCTTGCCGTATTCACTCTCAAATGAGATTGTCCCGTTCATTAATTCGCACAGACGTTTGACAATATTTAATCCAAGCCCTGTACCTTCGATATTATTTCTGTTATTATCAAGCTGAATAAATTCTCCAAATAATTTAGGTATGTCTTGAGTTTGTATGCCGTGTCCTGTGTCTGTTATTTCAAATTTTATCCAGACCATATCTTGATCGCTGCGTTCTTTTGTAATAGTTAAATTTATTTGTCCATGATCGGTATATTTTACAGCATTGGAAAGCAGGTTTAAAAGAATCTGCCGCAGCCGAACTTTATCGCCTACAAGATTGTCTGGGATATTTTTATCGATATTGGCGAAAAACTCAATTGGTTTTTCTTTAACCCTAAAATTTACAATATTTATTACTCCGTCTAACATAGATGACAGTTGATATCCGGCTGAATCAATTTCCAGTTTATTCGCTTCGATTTTTGAAAAATCAAGTATCTCATTAATTATATCCATAAGATCATGCGATGCCTGTTTAATATCCTGTACATAACTGCGGGATTCTTCTGATAATTGAGTATGCAATAGTAAATCTGACATTCCGGTGACAGCGTTCATGGGAGTGCGAATCTCATGGCTCATCCTTGCAAGGAAATGACTCTTTGCCCTTGAAGCGGACTCTGCCTTTTTATTAGCTTCCTGTAATTGAATGTTTTGTTCTGCAATTTTATTATCTGATCTAGAAATAAATATATTCAAACCTATAAACAAAAATAAAATTAAAAACAGCATGCCAAAATACTGTATATTCATTGCCTGATTCAGCGGTAAAATACCCGGCAAAGGATAACTAACTGATAAATACAAATCTTTTTCGGAAATAGAACTTACAAGATAAATGTTATTGTCAAAGGTAAAATTATAACTTCCTTCATCCGGCAGAACCGATGCAATTCTTAATAATTCGGAACCGACATCGCCAAGATGATCTTCGATTTTTACCTTATTAAGAATCAACTCGTAGTCTGCCGCCAAACTAATATCACCGTCTAGATTAAACATATACATTTCTAAATTTTTATCAAATTCCATAAAACCGGGATCTTGCGGATTTAGAAAATATTGATAAACAAAAGGAATATATGACAGTATCATAATAGGAGAAAATTCAATATTACTTGATGTTGTAGTCATGCGGAGCCTTAAAGTTTCCGAAGCTATTGTAAGCTGCTGATTAATATAAGATTGATTAATTTGACCTGCAGAAAAAATAAATATCGTAAAAGAGATACTAAAGATTAAAATAAAAAGTAAACAAGAAAAACCAAAGAAAGTATTATTTACAAATTTTTTTGTCTTAACGTTTTTTAATGGTTTTTGCCGTGTTTCCGTTTTTTTATATTCTGCCTGTTTGGTATCGCAGATTTGCTCGCTGCCGGGGATAGTTTCTGATGTTTCAGGCTTTTCAAAGGACTGCGGCAGCCATTGTTTCAAAATAGCTTCTAAGCTGGAAATATCTATTGGTTTAGCAAGTAAACCGCTAAAACCTTTTTCCATAAAAACTTCTAACATTCCTTCCATTACATTGCCTGTAACAGCGATTATCGGCACATGTCTTTTTTGCTCTTTTTTTTCATTTTCACGGATGATCGTAACAGCTTCGATTCCGTCCATTTTCGGCATTATATGATCCATAAAAATCAGTTCATAATCGTTTTGTTCTATTAAATTTATGGCTTCATAGCCGTTATTACATGTATCTATCTCGGAAAAATAGAGACCAAGCATATCTTTTGCTACTTTTAAATTCACAGAAACATCGTCTACAATTAACAACCTTGGCTGCGGCAGCTTTGGCCGCAGCAACCTTGGTTGCAGGCCTTGCTGTAGATCTAATGGAGAGACCGGCTGAGAACTTTGTTGATACCCCGGCTGTAAGCCTTGCTGATTTTCCGGCATTAATTTTCCTTGATTTATTTATATATATAAAATATAACAAAATTCAATTAGTATTAGTACTATTTTCGCTATATTTACTACAAATTGTTGTACATTTGTTGTTCTCGTTTTCTTATATTAAATATATGGAAAAGAACAATGATTTGTTTATAGAAAATGACAGAATTTCTATTATTCTCAGCCAAATACAGCCTCATTTTTTGTATAATGCGTTGACGCTTATTCAACAATATTGCAGAACCGACCCAAAAACCGCAGAGGCGACTCTGATAGAATTTTCCAATTATCTGCGCGGGAGCCTGGATTCGCTGGTTCTCAAAAAGAAAATTACATTTGAACGTGAGCTTTGTCATGTTAAGAATTATCTTTCTATAGAAAAAAAGCGATTCGAAGACAAAATAAACGTAGAATATGACATTAAAGCAGAAAATTTTATGCTGCCCCCTCTTGCGCTTCAGGCAATTGTTGAGAATGCAGTGCGCCATGGCGTTACCAAAAAGGAAGGTAAAGGCACTGTCCGTATAGAAACCTGCGAAAAAGACGGAAATATAGTGATTACAGTTACAGATGATGGTGTTGGTTTTATTCAATCTAAAGATAAAAATTTGTTATACCAACAGCCGGGAGGCATTAAAAATGTTTGCAACAGGCTTTCTGTTATGTGCGGAGGATTTTTGGAAGTTACCAGTGAGCCAAATATTGGTACAAAAGCGGAAATTACTATACCGGGGGTAAAAAATGAATATAATTGCGGTTGATGATGAAGTTAATGCCCTAAAATGCATTAAGTCAGTAATAGAAGACGCTATTCAAGACTGCTCTCTTTCTTGTTTTTCTACGTCAAAAACAGCGCTGGAATACGCAAAATCGAACCGCGTAGATACTGCGTTTTTGGATATAGAAATGGCAGGAATGAATGGTTTAAGGCTTGCTAAAAGTTTAAAAGATATTTATGGAAAAACCAGTATTATATTTGTCACCGGTCATTCAAATTATGCTGTTGACGCATTTTCGATGCACGCAAGCGGATACGTTTTAAAACCTGCAACAAAAGAAGCAATACTGCGGGAAGTCACTAATCTAAGATACACTGTCAGAGAAAATTCTAATATTAATGTTCATGTAAAAACTTTTGGTAATTTTGATATTTTTGTAAAGGATAAACCCGTAAAATTCTGCCGGTTAAAGGCAAAAGAAGCATTGGCTTACCTGATTGACAGAAAAGGATCTTCTGTAACAACAGCTGAACTTGCATCTATTTTATGGGAAGAAAGAGATTATAACAGATCCCTGCAAAATCAAACACAGGTGATTATTTCCAGCATGATGAAAACGCTCAAAGAAAACGAAATAACCGATATTATTATTAAAAAACATAACCAGATCGCAATCGATCGAACCAAAATAAAATGCGATTACTTTGATTTTTTAAATTGGGATGTTTCAGCTGTTAACGCTTACACAGGCGAGTATATGACAAATTACAGCTGGGCAGAAATGACAGCCGGTGAGTTGTACATGAGAAGAAAAAAATAATTTAAATAATTTTTTATATTTTGCTATTTATGTTGTGCTTGTGTTGTGCATCGTGTTGTACATTAGTTTTATGAAGTTAAACTGCGAAGACGCTGACAAAACAAATTCTCAAATTAAATTGATTTACTGCTTTGCAGCTTTTACTTTTTTTACCTGCGGCGTTTTAATCTATGTGCTTTTTAGAAATACCGACAACCTTATAATATTTAAATATATTTTAAGACCTTCTTTTATGGATTCGCTTCCTATTCCAGTTAGGACAGATACCCTTTTAAGCTATTTATTAATTTTTAATCTGCCGCATGGGCTTTGGTGCCTATCGGGGCTTCTTGTTATTCGTGCAATTTTTTTGACTGACATTAAATGGAGAGCAATTTACGCGGGAATATTTCTTGTAATCATATCTGCATTAGAAATTAGTCAATTAAATGAAAACAGAAACGGCACATTTGATGTGTTGGATCTGGCTTCTTAT
>WQYB01000138.1 GCA_009781475.1 Treponema sp. | reverse complement strand
GGTTCATCATGATCATCTTCAATGTACATAAAAGGATTATATCCAAGTAAAACTTCTCCATCATTGTCATATCCCGAAATTAAACATTCATTAGCTGTGGGTATAATACCGTCTAAAGCAATAACTGGCATACCTCTATCAATGCTGTTTATTATAAGACGGCTATCTGTTTCAAAATCACTCTTAAAATGGCGGGTAACTTTATATCCGAACATTTTAAAAGTATGTTCAAAAGTTATTGGAACTCCTGAAATCCTTTGGTTACCAAAATCCCAGTCTTCTTTTGAAAACGATGTCATAAATGCGCTACCTGATACTGCACAAACATAATCATAATTTGTGTTTTCACCAAGCCCGTTTAATAATGATACTACACAATTTACAAATTCGCTTTGTCTTTGCGTATCTGACCAATCCACCTTCTGCAGTCCCGGAATTAAATTTCTTTTCATGCTTAATCCTCCTATCAACGAAAAGTTTATTTTTATAGGAGCAAACTTGATGATCTTTACCGGAGATTTGGAAATTTGAGATGGTGAAAAACCTGCAAATCGTTTAAAAGCTTTTGAGAACGCTTCGACAGTTTCAAATCCGCACTCAAAAGCCATTTCGGTAACAGACTTCTCATCTTTAATCAATTGTTCTGCAGCTTCGGATAAACGCCTAAACCTGATATATTCACCTACGGTATATCCAACTATGACAGTAAATAAATTTGAGAATGTTGTGGGTGTATAATTAATGGCTTTTGCGACATTCTCTGCATTTATTGATTTAAACAGATTATCTTCTATATAATCAATTGCTTCCTGTATTTTTCCAACCCACATCATTCTTTTTACTCCTGTCTATAAGATACTAAACTTTGAAAATAAAACCTGTCATTTTCTTCGAGAATTTTTACCTCTCTCCATACGCTTTTAAAATTTCATCACATACATCACCCATTTTCCGCAAAATTGCTGCGACTTGCGATCTGAACTCGTGTGTTCTAAATTTGTCCATTGGCGGATAAAAATCTCCTTGAATCGCCCAAATTTCATCTTTATAATCCTGCATTTTTTTATATAGCGGTAATAATGTTACAGCCATAGTTAAATCGGGATATTGTTCAACTGCATTCTTTAAAAAACCATAGGCTGAACTGGTGCAAACACAACAATAAGGAGAGAGATGTAAATTCCAGCAAATATCGTTTAGCTCGTCATCTGTTTTATTTTCAAAATAAATGTCAGTTTCAAGTGTCTTTGCCCAAGTTTCAAACGCAGTTTTGCCGAAAGCATACATTCCGTCATCTCCTTCAGTCGGAGGCAAAGTCAAAAATGTGGGAATGGAATCAATTACACTTTGGTAAGTTTGACGTTTATCAACTGGTGGAAGTTTTTCTCCCGCGAAAAATAATCCATAGGTGGTATCCAATCCGTTTGTGATAGTTGAATAACCGTATTCATCAACAGAACCTTCCGGCAGACGCTCCTGTCCGCAATAGAGATTGACGTATAACACATCGTTTTCATCATAACCGCCTATCAGGCAGCCTTCTCCCATCGGATCGTAACGTTTGCCATTACCATACATCACATTGCCCATACCCCACGCCAGAACAGGTATGTCTTTATCAATCGATGTTTTGATAGCATTCATCACCGCACGGAAATCCTTTTTAATTTCGCTGTTTGAGATATAAATACAGTCATGTCCAAAAGCGGCAAATGCTTTTTTTACAACCTGCGGCGAAAAGAAATAGTTGGTTATTCCGCTGTCGCATTGCAAGTTATCGGGGTTACCGACTTTTTCTGAATACATATAAGTAAAATTATCCCCTGTAAAATTTGCGTAATAATGAAAGTCTTCTATTCCGGAACCCAGTTTGAGTCCAACGGAACAAATGCCTGAGCAAAGAAAATAATTTTGCCAGTTTTCAATTTTCCTATATTCCTTTATTTTGTTTGATTTACGGGGTGATTCTGCGCCCGCAAGCAGCCTTGTAATGGAATCCGATTCATAAGATGAGTATTGCGCTACTGTTAAAATTTCACGTTGATTTGACATATCAAATCCTCCTTGAATAATAATATTGATGGTCAGCGGACGGAAGTATTTAAGCCGATGGCTTTGTGTCCGTGCGCTATTAGGAGTTATACCATGAAACCGTGTAAAAGCCTTTGTAAAACTTTCTTGTGAATCATATTGATATTTCATCGCTATATCAATGATTTTATTTTTTGACAGCAATAAATCATGCCCGGCTAAACTCAAGCGTCTATTCCGGATATAGTCACCGATGGTGAAACCGGTTGTCAAAGAAAATACACGCTGATAATGATAGCTGGAAACATATACATGATTAGCTACATCATCTAAGGTGATTTCATTTGTCAGGTTGCTCTCAATAAATTGGATTGCTTTAGTCAGGCTTTTCAAGTTCATTGTTACTCCTCTTATATTTAATATAACTATTCATGAGAAAAAAGTTATGTCAAAAAATGCTCAATGTTGTCCGAAATAATGGTGTAAAAAATGTACTGCCCAAAATGTAAGATCGGCAATAATCTCATTATCTGTTTTGTAAGCATCAGTAGAAAGTCCTACCTCACAGTAATGACCAGTATACATTAAACTCTGTTTAAATCTTCTTTTTTCATAACTATTATTAAAATTGATCTTTATCATTCCATCTTTTCGTAATAAATTATTTAATATTTCTGCGTTTTGTTTTGTAACTTCTACTTCTTTTCCAATACCGCAAAGAGCTATGTGCGTCAAAACTCTTCTATTGCAGCATATTTGTTCATGCAAGTTATCACTATAAGGTTTTACCGGATAACTAAACCCGCCGCATGGACTATAATAACAGCTCCCTAATCTTATATGATACCAATTATTGTGCGGAGTTATTTTATTAAGATGATTAATTGCTTTTGATAACTTCTTTTTAGATGTTTCATCCCTCCATGAATAGTTATAAGCAAGAGTTTCAAGATGATAAAGACATGGCCATAATTGATTTGATTCTAAATATGGGTAATTATATTTTTTCTTTGATTCTGAATTATATTTAGCAACATCCAATATAGATGAAACTGAAGTAATATTATCAAAAGCATTTAAGCTAACTTTTATTAAGCTTTGACAATGTTCATCTCCATATCCTAGAATTGATATTACCGTATCTATTAGGAGCTGCAAACCCCATCCGCATCCATTTCCGATAAAGCGTTCTTTAAACCTGACAATTTCCGGATTATTAATGGAGAATTCATTTTCCAGTATTTTTTCATCAGTTAATGCTTTAATAAACCGTTTAACAATTTTTGAATCCTTTGGGATACTGTAGTCACATAAGAGCCTTGCCGCTGTTTCCCCATCCTGAAGTGGAGTTTGTTTTAATTTATCCATACCATGCATGCTTATCCCTATATACCCATTTTCTTTCTGATAATTATTAACAAGGATAAAAAGAGGTGTATTTAATACTTTCTTTAGCAATTGTTCTTCTTCTTTTTTATTTTTTAATATTTCTTTGTGTAAACGATATTTTATGATTTCACTTCCGTTTTCCAAAAGAAAATCAATTGCTTTACTTGTATCCATATTATTTTTAATACATTTCCGTATTATACATACTATCACTAAAGCTATTTTCTTTTCCCAGCATTTCTAAATATAATGAAATCATTCCTCTATGATGTGTTTGATGATTAAAAACATGCGTTATTTCCATGTATATTGCTGTTGAAATTTTCATAAGTGTATACTCCTCTTTTTTTGTCAAGTATTCTCTAGAATATTATAATATATTCAGTAAACAGTAAATGAACTTTTTTGTTAATAATCAAAATCTATAAAAAAAGGCATATTTGCTTTTATAACCTTTTTTGATCTGCGATAATTGCCTGGTGTCGATCCAAATTTTTGCTTAAAAGACCTTATATACGATTGTTCGTAATCAAAATCATACATAAGAGCAATGTCAATAATATTGGCATCACTTTCTGACAAGTCTTCAAGACTTGCAGTTAATTTCCGAGTACGGATATAACTTGAGATTGTTTGCTTAAAAGCAATTTTAAATATTTTTCTTAAATGACTTTCGGATAGAGCATATTTTTGGGCAAGAATATTAGTATTGATACCTTCTCTAACACCTTTTTCTATCTCTACCAGTACATTTTCTAACAAATTATTGTTTCTGCACATTTTGTACCTCGTTACAGCAAAAAAAAACGGTTCAAAGCTAAAAGCCTTGAACCGTAAAACCTATGATAAAATCAATCATAATAAGATCAGTTCAAGCCTATGTCCCTTGTGTTGTTTGGAAGTTGATTTGTAATAGCCTTTACGAACTGTCATATTTAATACTCCTTTTTCTATTTTATTTATATATTAATTAATATAGATTGAATGAACATTTTTGATTATTTTCGAAAATTATTAATTTGTCAAGTGTATGATTTATTATACATATTTTCAAATAAATTAAATCTGTATTTCACATATCGTTTAAGATTGACGATAGTTTGGCAGTCCGAATAAGGGCTTGCGAAGCAAGACAAGGGTTGACATACTGTGCTGGAGGTTTTACGTGGGAGCGGGATAAACAAATCCAATGAGACATTAATAATTTCCCATTTACGTCTTTCCTTTTGTTCAGCCCTTTTCAATAATGAACCTCATTTCAATGAATGAATATTTAGGTTAATCTAATATATTCATTATTTCAAGAGCTGTAATCTTTAGAAATTAACGTATCAACAGCATACATCGAGGCGTTAACCTCCAATAAGTTCTACCCATCTTTCCTCATATATTTTTCACCAACTTTATAAAAACCATATTTTTCATATAATCCATGAGCATCTCTTGTTGCTAATAATCCAAACAATCCTTTTAATTCTTCCATTTGGGTAATAACTTCCATTAATTTTTTACCCAAACCATTTTTTTGATGTTTTTCATCTATAATTACATCACATAGCCAGTACATTGTTGCATAATCCGTTACAATTCTTGCAAATCCAACAATCTCTTTATCTTTATATATTCCAATACATATAGAATTTTCAATTGCCTTTTTATTTATTTCCAATTTCCTATTATTTGCCCAATAAGATTTTTCCAATAATTTACATACATTTTCCAATTGAATGAGGTTTTTATCATCACTAAAAACATAATCATTATGAGTAAATTCCATTAATTATCTCCTTACAAACATTTAATACTTTTTAATTTTACAATAATTAAAAGTACAAAAATGAACTTTTTTGATCATTTTTATTTATTGTCAATAATTTTATTTTCAATTTCATAGTTGCTCCCATAGAGTCTTAAATGCAGTGCCTTCTTTGTGTTTATTCATAAATCCAATTATCTTATTAACACATTCTTCATTGGATTCATTATACGTATCTACATTTATATCATAAATATTATTCTTTGGATTTAATTGCATAAGCTGATTTTCTGCCCATCCAATGCCGCGGTCGCCACGTTCTTTCTCTCTGCGTTGTAGTTCTTCAAGCGGACAAGTTACATGGACAAATATAACTGGATATTCATAAAGTAATTTTACACATTCATCCATCCAGTTTTCTTGTGTAAGAACCTGATCAACTATTATATTAACTCCCATATCTGAAAAAAACTTGATTGAATGATGTGAAATTGATATTGTTTTTTCTATTATTGTCATATTATCATGATTAAG
>WQYB01000137.1 GCA_009781475.1 Treponema sp. | reverse complement strand
CCTGTTCCTGAGTTTGTTTCTAGGGTAAGTGGCATGAAGCCTCTGCTCTTCGGTTCTTATGGTTAGATTTTCTATCTTGAGGCATCAGTTCTCATGGTTAGATTTTAACGTGAGGCACTACGGTAGTATCCGAAAAATCCATAAATTGATACACTGACTGTACTATGAACTATTCTCACTTTTTTATACCTACCCTAAGGGAAGTACCCGCAGACGCAGTCATCGCAAGCCACAGGCTTATGTTCCGCGCAGGGCTTCTTCGTAAACTTGCGAACGGACTTTTTGCCTACCTCCCATTGGGGCTTCGTTCGTTCCGCAAGGTCGAACAAATTATCCGCGAAGAAATGAGCGCAATCGGCGCTTTAGAACTAAAGCCATCGGTTGTTGTTCCTGCAGAACTATGGAAAGAATCAGGCCGCTGGGACTCAATGGGCGAATCAATGCTCCGTGTCAAAAACCGCCTTGATAATGATTTTGTCGTTTCCCCTACAGCCGAAGAAGTTTTTACCGCTATCGTACGCGATGAACTTTCAAGTTACCGTCAGCTGCCTTTGGCGTTATATCAGATAAATACTAAATTCCGCGATGAAATTCGCCCCCGTTACGGCGTAATGCGCGGACGCGAATTTACAATGAAAGACGCGTATTCTTGGCATGCCGATGAACAAAGTCTCGATGACACATATAATGCGTTTGGCCGCGCATATAGACAGATTTTTAAACGCTGCGGGCTTTCTGTAATTCCGGTAAAAGCCGACTCAGGCGCAATGGGCGGAAGCGGCTCAGAAGAATTCATGGTAGAAAGCGATGTCGGCGACAATACCCTGCTTTTATGCAAATGCGGCTATGCCGCCAATGTCGAAAAAGCCGCCTGCGCTGCGGATTTTAAAATTGAATCATCTGCAAATACTCCGGCAATAGAAAAAATTGATACGCCGGATATTAAAACAATAGAAGAACTCTGCGCTTTTCTAAAAATGCAGCCGCAGTCATTTATAAAAACTCTTATTTACCGCGTATTTAATTCTGAACTGGAAATTCCCGGCTCAAAAGATCGTGAAGCATTCGTCGCAGTCGCAATCAGAGGCGACTTGGACGTAAACGAAGTAAAACTTGCCGCTGTCCTTAAAGCGTCAGAAGTAAACCTTGCTTCTGACACTGATGTCACCCGATTAACAAACGCGCCTGTAGGCTTTGCGGGTCCTGTTGGATTAACAAGTCTTCCGCTTATTATCGATCATACCGTAACAGCAATGAACGATGCAGTAACAGGCGCATTGGCAAAAGATCTTCATTACAAACATGCAGCTTACGAACGTGATTTTAAAGCATGGATGATCGAAGATATCCGCACAGTAAAAATAGGCGATAAATGCGTTCAATGCGGCGGCGAATTATACACAAAGATGGGCAACGAACTTGGCCACATCTTTAAACTTGGATACAAATACACACGTTCTATGAATGTCAGCTATCTCGATGAAAACGGTAAAAGCCAAATGCCTACGATGGGCTGCTATGGTATCGGCGTTGACCGCACACTCGCTTCTGTTATAGAAGAACACAATGATGAAGCGGGAATAATCTGGCCTGTTTCTGTCGCGCCTTTTCATGTAATTATCGTTCCGATTAAGTATGACGGAGCAATGAAAGAAGCCGCGGATAAACTTGCCGCAGAACTTACAAAGTTAAATATCGAAGTTTTACTTGACGATCGCAATGAACGCCCTGGCGTAAAATTTAATGATGCAGATTTAACTGGTATTCCTTACCGTGTTGTAGTAGGCGATAAAGGTCTTGCTCTTTCTACCCCTCAGGTAGAAGTAAAACGCCGAAGCGAAAAAGAAAACTTTATGCTGGATTGCGACAAAGCAGCTGCAGAACTTGCAGAACGAATCAAAGAAGAGCTGGCAAAGAAATAACACAATAATGCATTGCTTTAAATGCCTTATCATGTTATATTTAACGTATGACCATTACTCAAACTATAGATATACCGGCTGACCGCCGAATAACCCTTGAAGTTCCCCGAGAAACACCAATGGGAAAAGCAAGTGTGGAATATAAAATTATTCCATTTGTCAATAAAAGTACAAAACCAAAGATGACAGCAGAAGAAGAAAAGAAATGGATCAATGATAATATTGAGTGGCTTACAAATGAATCTAATGAAGATCTTGCAATCCAAAACAAGTATCTGGAAGAGATGAATAAATAAAACGCGGTGATTTATATCGAGTTTATAAAGGAAATAAAAATGATCAAAAGGATTATCGTGTTTATCTGGTAGTTTCCCGGCAAGATGTTATTGATAATCAATTTCCTACTGTAATATGCGCTCCGATACTTACTAAATACGGCGGTCTTTCTACCCAAGTTGAAGTCGGCGTTGATGAAGGAATGAAACATGATTGCGCTGTCTATTGTGATGATTTGTTCAGTCTCCCTAAGTTCATACTCACAAATTACATCAGCAATTTGTCAAACACCAAAATGGAAGAAGTTAATTCCGCCTTGCGTACTGCATTGGCTGTTTAATCCTTCACTCCCCCATTATTCTCATGCAGCGAAATAAATAATAATATAAAAAATCTCTGGGCTGTTCCATTAGACTTCTTATGGGAATAAAACAGTTGACTAGCTGCATTAGTATGATTATAATTAGCCTATGATTAACATTGATTACAACCTTGTAGAATCCGCAGCCAAAAAGAAGGTTAGTTTTTTTAAGAAAGAAAAAGGCGCTTATTTTATCTCTTCTATGATGGCTGGCGTTTATGTCGGGCTGTGCATGATTACTATTCTTGTAATGGCAGGAGCGCTTGATAATTTTGCAGGTATCAAAATACTGCAGGGTGTTAGTTTTGCGGCAGCTTTAAGCCTTGTTGTTTTTGCAGGAGCGGAACTTTTTACCGGCAATGTATTTGTTATGACCGCAGGGGTTATGCATAAAACCGTTAAACCCCTTGACGCAATATCGCTCTGTACATTTTGTTACATTGGCAACCTAGTAGGTTCGGTATTAATCGCAGCGCTTTTTTTAGGAACAGGTTATCTGCAGGGACCGGTTCTGGAAGCGGCTCATACCGCTATGTACAGTAAAACAGAGCCTGTCTTTACCGAACTTTTTGTCCGCGGAATTTTATGTAATATTCTTGTCTGCGCGGCTGTTTGGTGTATGTACAGACTACAGGCCGAAAGCAGCAAACTTGTAATGATCTTTTGGTGCATATATATATTTGTCGTCTGCGGCTTTGAGCACTCAATTGCCAACATGACGCTTTTTAGCATGGAAACAATGGCAGGAGTAAGTATTTCTGATTTTAATAAAATGTTAAAAAATCTTTTGGCAGCGACAACAGGCAACATAGTAGGCGGTATAGCGCTTTCATTAGCGTACTGGTCTATCGCAAGAAAAACGGTTTAAGGATATAACCTATGAAAAAGAAAATAATAATTGTATGTTCAGTGTATATAGTTACATGTGTTTCGGCAGCAGTAGTATTTTTAATAAATACAAACTATTCAAGAGAAAACCAGATTGTAAATGAACGTAGTTATAATATAATTTCAAATACATACCGGGCAGATAAAGATCTTCCTTCCCGCGTAATACCAATTGCAGATTTTACAATAACAGATAATTTTCCGATACTTGACGGCGCAACAGCATTCCGTGCGGTATATCAAGTATTTGCTCTGTATACATATATCAATAAAAATATAGAAAGAAATGATACACGACGTATAAATGAATTTTTAAGTAATTATGTACATTGCTATAGAACAGAATGGGCTTATAGACACCTTCTGGATGGATATGCTGATATTATTTTTTGCCTTGAACCTTCTCAAGAACAGCTGCAGGAGTTCAAAGATAATAATTTAGATATAAGACTAATACCCATCGGCAGAGAGGCATTTGTATTCTTTGTAAATGAAAGAAACCCTGTAAGAAATATTACTGTTCAGGATGTCCTTGGTATTTATTCCGGCAGACTAACTAATTGGAACGAATTAGGAGGGGAAAACAACAGTATTCTTGCTTATCAACGTCCAAAAAATTCAGGAAGCCAGACGATTTTAGAAAAATTTATGGGTAATACGCCTATTATAGATCCAAAAACAGAAATCTTTGAAAGCATGGGAGCAATAATAGAATTTGTCGCAGAATATACAAACCATAATAACGCTATAGGTTATTCTTTTTTAATTTATTCTTTATTACATTCATCAGAAATGAGAGAGCATGAAAGAAGAGGTGAAAGTATCGAATATTTGTCTATTAACGGCATATTTCCCGGCAAAGAGACAATTATAGATAACAGCTATCCGTTTATAGTGGATTTTTACGCTATTTACATTGAAAAAGAAAATATGAACCAGCATATTAAGCCTTTTATAGATTGGATTTTATCCAGTCAGGGACAAGAAATTGTTTCTCGTTATGATTATATACCTATAAACAGGGAATAATCAATTTAATTGACAATTTTTCACTCTCCTGTTATTATTATTTATTACGGAGAATATATGCCAAAGATGTCGATATTTTTAGTTATTTTCTTTTGCTGCACAGTCTTAATAAATGCCCAAAATGCGCAGAATACATTCCAGGATGTTACTTCTATATTGTCTTCTCATATAATAGAACATATTTCTCCTTACATCGGCTCAGACCCCAATAATAACAAAACAGCAGATTTGTTTATCAGTGTCTTTAATGACAGGCATAAAGTTTCCAGATTATTCTTAATGTATGATGATGATGACAATTATCAGCGGCAAACTCAATTAAGGGGAGAAACGTTTGTAATATTAAACAATATTATGCACGGTTCTAATGATATATCTGACGGACAAGATGCGCGTAATTATAGTTTTAATATGATGGTTTCTTTTATGACGCTAGCTTTATTAACACCACGCAGCTCAACCCCGTTAATTGATCGAGCGCAGTCATTTGTCAGGCATGATACATGGTACCATTATCCTGCGCATTATACAACAGCAGTTTTTTTAGAAGTATTAATTATTATGGAACAAGTTGCAGAATTATCTCAGCGGCGCCGTCGGAATATTGACATAACAGATATAAATGAAAGGGTAATTCCCAAACTTCAGGCTCTTAGTATTTTTCTTTCTAATGCTTATGAAAGCGGAGAAAACGATCTCGGCGAGTCACTTATAGATTATGTATTATTAATAAATGATATTATCAGGCGATTGACCCAATGAAAAAAAGTTTAATATTAATTTTATTATTTTTATTTTCATTTAGCAATGCTGTCTCTGACGAACCTCCATTATTAATGACAGAATTTATAAGCCAAAACAATCAATATAAATTAATTTTTACCGGAAGAGTAAATGATATAAACAATTATATTGATAATTGGGAGCTGATAAATATTAATACAAATGAATCCATCTATAATTTTATATATAACCGGCATTTTATATCAGGGCAAAAAGTTTTTATATCTGATGATGGACAGTATATAATTTTAATTAATTGGTTTCTTGGAGCAAACCCGCGTACAGAAAATCTGCGGGATATAAATAATAAAATTGTAATAGAATTTTTTTATAGAGGAACAGAAATTAATAGGTACAAACTTTCTGACGTTTTTGGGAATACCCGCAGAGGGATACAAAGTGTTAGTCATTTTCAATGGACAAGATACAATAATGACAGAAATTCAATAATAATGGAAAATAATCAAATAATTATTAGGACATTAGAATCTTACGAAT